>CAYQRS010000074.1:0-8685 GCA_964419825.1 uncultured Eubacteriales bacterium | reverse complement strand
CCTGTAGCGAAGCTGGATATCGCAGCAGATTCCGATTCTGAAGGACGGGGGTTCGAATCCCTTCAGGCGGGCCAAGAACGGCAAAGCACTCAGCCGCTTTGCTGTTCTTTATTTTTTATATTAGCTTTGCTCATTTAATCCTCCGCCAGAACTCGGAGATTTTCTCACCGTCATTGAAATCAAGGAGAATTATGCGGCTCACTTACATAAATCGAGCAAGCAAAGCCAAGTCAAAGCCGAGTTTGTGCCGCTCTCGCTCATATATTTTTGTTAAAAGCCAAAAAGTGCATCTTATCTGTTGACTTTCAGGATAAATTCTGCTATCATATTGCTATAGATTTTCAAGAAAAGGGGTGCCTTTTGTGAACCATATTCAGACTCTCGAAACTCGTAACCTCTGCAAGAGCGCTGCTAACGGCGGCTGCGGCGAGTGCCAGACTTCTTGCCAGTCAGCTTGCAAAACAAGCTGCGGTATCGCAAACCAGAAGTGCGAGAACAAAGAAGAAAAGTAATTTTGCATAATCCGGAATGCCGCCGTATCATATCGGCGGCATTTTTCATAGTAAAAGGGAGATCACGATGATTCATCAATACAAATTAGGCGGACTTAACATTGTCCTCGATATTTTTTCAGGCTCTGTTCACATTGTTGACGATGCGGCTTATGACATAATCGGAATGTTTGAGGAGAAATCCGTTGACGAAATCGTTGAGGCGATTTTGGCAAAATATCCCAACGACCCTGAGGTCACAGAGGGCGAAATCCGCCAATGCTATGAGGAAATTCAAGCCCTCAAGGAGCAGGGCAAACTCTTCACGCCCGACACCTATGCCGAAAAAGCAGGCGACCTGAAGGCAAAGACCGCAGGCGTTGTTAAGGCGCTTTGCCTGCACATTGCCCACACCTGCAACCTCAACTGCTCCTACTGCTTTGCAAGCCAAGGCAAATACCACGGCGAGCGTGCGCTGATGAGCTATGAGGTCGGCAAGCAGGCGCTTGATTTTTTGGTTGCCAACTCAGGCAAAAGGCACAACCTTGAGGTCGATTTTTTCGGCGGCGAGCCGCTAATGAATTTTGATGTTGTCAAGCGCTTGGTGGCTTACGCACGCTCAATCGAAAAAGAGGCGGACAAAAATTTCCGCTTCACGCTTACAACAAACGGTATGCTTATCGATGACGATGTTATCGAATTTGCCAACAAGGAGATGAGCAACGTCGTTCTCAGCCTTGACGGCAGAAAAGAAATTCACGACAAATTCCGTGTTGATTACGCAGGCAACGGCAGTTGGGAAAGGATCGTTCCGAAGTTCCAAAAGCTTGTCCAAGCCCGTGGCGGTGCGGATTACTATATGCGTGGCACTTTCACCCACGCCAACCCCGATTTTGTTAAGGACATCAGACAAATGCTCGATTTGGGCTTTAACGAGCTGAGCATGGAGCCTGTTGTTTGCGCCGAGGACGATCCCTCAGCCTTAACACAGGAGGATTTGCCGATTGTTTTGCAGCAATATGAGGAGCTTGCACAGCTTATGCTCGAACGCCGCAAGGCAGGCAAGCCTTTCACCTTCTACCATTATATGATTGACCTCAAAGGCGGTCCGTGCATCTACAAGCGCATTTCAGGCTGCGGAAGCGGAACGGAATATATGGCAGTTACCCCGTGGGGCGATCTTTATCCCTGCCACCAATTCGTCGGCGATGAAAAATTCAAGCTCGGCGATGTTTGGAACGGCGTAAGCAACAAAGAGCGTCAGGCTGAATTTGCCGCCTGCAATGTTTACGCTCACCCCGAATGCAAGGATTGCTGGGCAAAGCTCTATTGCTCGGGCGGTTGCGCCGCCAACGCTTACCACGCAACAGGCTCGGTCACAGGCGTTTATGAATACGGCTGTAAGCTGTTCCGCAAGCGCATTGAATGTGCGATTATGGTGGAAGCCTGCAAGCAGATGGGGTTATAATGGAAACACCGATTTTTGATTTTGTAAAAAATTATGCCGATGGCTCGCCCTGCCGCCTGCACATGCCGGGTCACAAGGGCAACGGTGCATTGGGTATCGAAAAGCTTGATATAACGGAAATCGGCGGTGCAGATGTGCTTTACAGCCCAGACGGAATTATTCAACGCAGTCAAGCGAACTCTGCCGCTCTTTTCGGCACTCAGGCAACCCTTTATTCAGCAGAGGGCTCATCCCTTGCAATCAGAGCAATGCTCTGCCTCACAAAGCTTTACGGCGGTGAAAGCTGCACGGTTCTTGCCGCAAGGAATGCCCACAAGGTTTTCATAACTGCGGCGGCACTGCTCGGCATAAGGGTGAACTGGCTTTATCCGAGCGAGGGAAGCAGCGTTCTCGCCTGCCCCATCACGCCGCAGGAGCTTGAACAGGCTCTTGCCAAGGCAGAGCAGCCGCCGACCGCCGTTTACATCACAAGCCCCGATTATCTAGGAAACATCGCCGATATACAGGGCTTGGCACAGGTCGCTCACCGCTACGGCTCACTGCTGATAACCGACAATGCGCACGGAGCTTATCTGCGCTTTTTGCCGCAAAGCAAGCACCCGATTGACCTTGGTGCGGATTGCTGTTGCGATTCGGCGCACAAAACTCTGCCCGTGCTGACGGGTGGAGCTTATCTGCACATTGCGCACAGCGCACCTGCGGTATTCACAGAAAACGCACACAGGGCAATGGCAATGTTCGCTTCAACCTCGCCGTCTTATTTAATTTTGCAATCCTTAGACCTTGCAAACCGCTTTATGGCAGAGGAATTGCCGCACAAGCTCGGCGAAGCACTGCCGATTTGGAGCGAACTGCGTACTCAGCTGACTGCACAGGGCTTCACCCTTGCAGGAGATGAGCCGCTCAAGCTCACGGTTTTGCCCAAAAGCTATGGCTACAGTGGCGAGGAACTCGCAAAAACACTTGAAAGAAGCGGCATCATAGCCGAATTTGCAGATAGGGATAACCTTGTTCTGATGCTTCCGCTTGATGAAGCTGAGCAAACCGCAAAAAAGCTGAGCGAAGCTTTTTTGAACATTCCACGCAAAAGCCCAATAAAAGACGCACCGCCGCAAACGCAAAGACTCATCTGCAAGGTCAGCCCCTCAAAGGCGATTTATATGCCGAGCAGAGAGATTAAAGCAGAGGAAAGCCTCGGTCGCATTATGGCTGATGCCTGCGTGAGCTGTCCCCCTGCCGTGCCCTTTGTTTCAATCGGTGAGCTGATTGACGAAAGCGCAATCAGGGCGCTCGAATATTACGGGATAAAGAGAATAAGGGTGCTTTGCGATTAACACAATTTTCTTGCAAAGGCACACGTATATATGTTAATATAACATCATTAAATTTTTCAAAGAAGGTTTTTGTATGAGAGCAGTTATTACCGTTGTCGGTAAGGATACTGTCGGTATTCTTGCCAAGGTTTCAAATTTTTGCGCTGATAACAGCGTCAATGTTGTCGATGTTTCGCAAACGATTTTGCAGGATATGTTCTGCATGATTATGCTTGTTGACACAGCTAAGATGGAAGTTGCTTTCACCGATTTTTCCGATAAGCTTAAAAAATACGGCGAAGAGCTTAACCTCAAAATTCACGTTATGCACGAGGACATCTTCAACTCAATGCACAGAATTTAAGAGAGGGTGACACTGTGAGCATGATGAATACGGGCGATATTCTCGAAACTATCGCCATGATTGAAGAAGAACATCTTGATATTCGCACAATCACAATGGGCATTTCCCTGCTCGATTGCTGTGACAGCGATATTAAGCGTAGCTGTGATAAAATCTACGACAAAATCACACGCAAGGCTGAAAAGCTCGTTGAAACGGGCGAACAAATTGAAAAAGAATACGGCATACCGATAATCAACAAGCGTATTTCCGTTACACCGATTGCGATTGTTTCCGCCTGTAGCGGCGGCAATCCCGTTGAATACGCAAAAGCGCTTGAAAAAGCTGCCCAAACCGTTGGCGTCAACTTTATCGGCGGTTATTCAGCATTGGTTCAAAAGGGCTTTGCCGCAGGTGATGAGGCGCTTATACGCAGCATCCCCGAAGCGCTTGCAATCACAGACCATATCTGCTCAAGCGTTAACATCGGCTCAACAAAGGCCGGTCTGAATATGGATGCGGTCGAGCTTATGGGCAGAACCGTTGTTGAAGCCGCAAAGGCAACGGCAGACCGTGGCTGTATCGGTCCTGCAAAGCTTGTTGTTTTCTGCAACGCACCTGAGGATAATCCATTTATGGCAGGCGCATTCCACGGCGTTGGTGAGCCTGATTGCGTTATCAATGTCGGCGTTTCAGGTCCCGGCGTTGTTCGCCACGCTCTGACTAAAATCCCGAACGGCAACCTCACCGATGTTGCCGATGTTGTCAAAAAGACCGCTTTCAAAATCACAAGAGTCGGTCAGCTTGTTGCTCAGCAGGCATCACAGCGCCTTGGCGTTCCGTTCGGAATTGTCGATTTATCGCTCGCACCCACGCCTGCCGTCGGCGATAGCGTAGCTCACATCCTTGAAGAAATGGGACTTGAGCAATGCGGCTGTCACGGCACAACCGCCGCACTCGCTCTGCTCAACGATGCAGTCAAAAAAGGTGGCGTTATGGCCTCCTCCCATGTTGGCGGTCTTTCGGGCGCATTCATCCCCGTTACCGAGGATGCAGGTATGATTGATGCCGCAAGAGCAGGCACTCTCAACCTCGAACGTCTTGAGGCAATGACTGCCGTTTGCTCGGTCGGTCTTGATATGATAAACATACCGGGCGACACTCCTGCGGAGGTCATTTCGGCAATTATCGCTGACGAAGCCGCAATCGGTATGATCAACAGCAAAACAACCGCCGTGCGTGTTATTCCCTGCATTGGCAAAAAGGTTGGCGATGAGCTTGACTTCGGCGGTCTGCTCGGCGGCGGACCTGTTATGCCCGTGAATATGGTTTCACCCGCAAAATTCATCAGCCGTGGCGGCAGAATCCCTGCACCGATTCAAAGCCTCAAAAACTGAACAAACAAAATTTTAAGGCACTTCGCAAGACGAAGTGCCTTTTTTGCGGTTGCGGCTCAAACCGCAGTTAATTTATGCTGCTGATTTTTCCAGTTGAGAGGCTGTTTTCACCATTGTTTCGGCGAAAATAGCATAACCCTGCTGAGGATCGTTGACAAAGACATGAGTTACCGCACCAACCAGCATACCGTTTTGGATAATCGGGCTGCCGCTCATACCTTGAACGATGCCGCCCGTTTTTTTCAACAAATCAGTATCCGTTACCTTAATAACCATATTCTTCTCTTCGTCATTTGATTTCAAAATTTTCGTAATCTCAACATCAAAATATTGCGGTTCACCGTTATCTATTGTAGAAACGATTTGTGCCTTACCGGCTTTCACCTCACTGCGAAACGCAACCGGAATTTTCTGCGCATTGCGGTCCTTAACATTCATAAAGCCGTAAACGCCCTTTGAACAGTTCATATAGAGCTGACCAATCGTATCGGATGAAAAAACGCCGCACAGTTCACCCGGCGTTCCGGATGTGCCTTTGACACAGCCGCGAATCGACGCATAAAGAATATCGCCGATTCTCAGCGGTACAACCAGGCCGGTGTCAACATCGCAAATTGCGTGACCCAGCCCTGCAAAGGTGCCGCTATCATTATCCACAAAGGTCAGAGTTCCGACTCCGGCAGAAGAATCACGCACCCAAATGCCGATTCTGTATTTGCCGTCAGCCACCTGCTTCACGGGCACAACATTCAGCTTTTTCTGCTTACCGTTGCGCTTGATTAAAAGCTCCATCTCTTTGCCGCCGCTCTCCTCAACAAGCTTGATTATATCTGCATTGGAGGAAACACAAACGCCGTTTATTTTTTGCAAAATATCGCCCTGCCTGATTCCCGCCTTTTTTGCGGGCGCAGAAACCGTACTGCCTGCAACCGTACCGACACCCGTAATCATTACGCCATCGGTGAAAATCCTCAAGCCGAACGCTTCACCCGAAAGGGTAACATAACTGCGCTGAACAAAATTCACGGTTGAATTCTTGACCGGTATAGCTTTAAACAGCTTAATTTGTGCGCTGTATGAACGGTCTGTGCTTGAAGTGACAGCCTTTGCGCTATCAAAATCCGCCTCGCAGGTGAACAGCTTGTTGCCTGTGTCCACCGTTTCTCCGCTCGTTACATAATAAACATCAGGTACACAGGCAGAGCCGTAAAAAACAAGAGCGAACACAGCAAAGCAAGCAAAAAACAACATTACGCTTGCGCTTTTTATTGCCTTGAGCATATCTCACCTCCAAAAGTGAGAAAATGAGCCGCACATATAATTTGTGCGGCTCAAGGCTTTTTATTACTCGGAAATTTTTGTTTTTTAAGCAGCTGAAAGCGATTGGTCATTGCCCGAAAGCATAAAGCGAGGATAAGCAGGATTTACGCCTGCGGCAAAATTATTGCCATCATAGCTGAGAAGCCACAGAATGAACGCATTATAATCCGTACCGTAGCTGCCCGAAACATGGGGTGCATCCTTTATGACATAGGTGTAATCACGCAGAATTGCGGTTGAAAGGTCAACACAGCGGTCAGGCGAAAGATATTTCGCATCCTGTGCAACATAATCATCGCCGAGCGTTTGACCGTATTTTGCAACCGTTGCGAAGCCCGTCATCAATTCGGTTTCCAAAATCATATCTCCTGTTAAATCGGCGCTTTCGTAAACGGGAATTACAGGCGAATTATATGCCGCAACAACTGCGATTTTAACTCCGTCAGCAAGCATATCATCAAGCAGCTTGTTCCTGCCTGCCATCATTGCCTGCAACGCATCGGTTTTGGCTAAAAAGGCTGCATTCTCGGCGGTTCTGCCGCCAAAGACCTTGTTGATTGCCGCTTCATAATTCTCAGGCAGAACAAGCCCCCACATCGAAAGCATATAGCCGAACACAGGCACAAGAAAGACCTCATTGAGAACATCAAGATAATTTTCGGCAATTTTGTCACCAAGGCTGCCGATGAGCTTGAACGCACCGATTGCGCTCAAAAGCTTGATTGCCGAATTATTATCCGTCACCTTCAGCAAAAGGTTACTCAAATTATCGGCATTGAATTTAACTCTGCCGCAAAGCAGATCCGATGCCATGTGAGAGCCGCAGAAGGTTGATGAAAGGAATATACAACGCTCAACTCTGTCATAGCCGTATTTTGTCAAATAAGCCACGGTCATCATTCCGCCCATGCTTGCGTTGACGATTTTGACCTTGGAATGACCTGTTTCCCTGACGGCCGTTTCAACCAAAGCGTGAATATCATCGGCAACAGTCAGCGGATCAAGGCGGCAATCGTAATTGAAATAATATGTATGGTCACCGCCGAATGCTTCGATGCAGGAGCGTGCGATTGCAGGCTCGTTGCCCTCGCCTGCGAGCAGTTCCTCATAATTGCCTGCGCTGAGCGTATATTGCTTAGTGCCGACGTTGTGCTTTGATGTTCCGTCGGGATTCATTGCCAAGCCGTCAAACAAGCCGCCAACGCCTGTAAAAACAACCTTCATAATATTATCAAGGCTCGGATTGAGAAAAACTTGGCTGAGCGCATAAAAGCCGAAGCTGACAACAGCAAGCGGTGTTGTGGAAATCAAGGCTGAACGCTGATTTTCCGTGCCGTAATCGAGATAAATTGCGGATAAATCCATTCCTCGAATCACGATAACAGGCAAGGTATCGCAGGCTTCGGGTGAATGTTCGGGGGCTTGCGCCGTTGCAGGCACGCACACTCCGATGAGCATTGCAACGCTCAAAAGAACGCAAATCAGTTTTTTCATTAAGACATCCCCTTATGAATTTTGTTAAAGCCTATCACTGGGTTTTATTGCCACTATTATAGCAACATTATTCGCAATAATCAACAAACTGTTTGTTAACAAAATTGCGCTTGTATAAATTACCGTGCGTGATATAATAAAAGCAGGAGTGATGACGATGGACTATACTCAGCTTATCAGCGCCGCCGTTAAGGCGAGCGAAAATTCATATTCACCTTATTCGGGTTTCAAGGTCGGTGCGGCTCTGCTGACGCAGGGTGGCAAAATATATTGCGGCTGTAATGTTGAAAACAGCTCCTTTTCCGCCACAAACTGCGCCGAGAGAACCGCTTTTTTCACGGCTGTTGCTAACAGAGAACGAAGCTTTGAAGCGATTGCAATCACCTGCTCTGCCGATAGCTATCCGTTCCCCTGCGGCGTTTGCAGGCAGGTTATGGCTGAATTTTGCGACAGCGATTTTAAAATTATTGTGGCAAAATCAACTGAGGATTATGCTCAATTCACCCTCGGCGAAATTCTGCCACACAGCTTTGAATTGGAGAAAAAGCAATGAGGATTTACGACATCATAAAAAAGAAAAGGGACAAGGGCGAGCTTACCGATGAGGAAATCAATTTCTTTGTCAGCGGTGCTGCCGATGGCTCGATACCCGATTATCAGCTCAGCGCAATGCTGATGGCAATTTATTTCAACGGAATGAGCAAAGCCGAAACCGCCGCTCTGACGCTTGCAATGGCAAAAAGCGGCGATACGGTTGATTTATCCTCTCTCGGTGCAACCGCAGATAAACATTCGACGGGCGGTGTCGGTGACAAAACAACGCTGATTGTTGCGCCAATCGTTGCCGCCTGCGGAATCA
>CAYQRS010000073.1:0-8706 GCA_964419825.1 uncultured Eubacteriales bacterium | reverse complement strand
ATCATTTCCTTTGCGTTGAACCGCTACTACACGGAATTTTACAGAAGCCGTGGCTACGATTTTGATATAACATCCTCCACACAGTATGATCAAAAATTCATCAATAACCGTGAATTTTTTGAAAACATCAGCCAAATCGTCGATGAGATTTTTAACGATTATGTAACCAAGGGTGAGCAAATTCAGCCATATTTCACAACATATTGCAACGGTACGACCGTAACCTGTGACGGACTTTCGCAATGGGGCACGGTTTCGCTTGCAAACGAGGGCAGAACGCCTTACGAAATTCTGCAATATTATTACGGCGATGATATTAACATCATCCGCAACGCACCCATAAGCGCCAACGTTCAATCCTACCCAGGAATAATATTACGCTTAGGCTCTGCGAGCGAGGATGTGAGAACCATTCAGCGAGAGCTTAACAGAATAGCAGTCAATTATCCGTCAATTCCGCAAATCCCGTCAGTCAACGGCATTTATGACCAACGGACACAGCAGGCTGTCGAGCAGTTCCAAAGAATATTCAACCTCACACCTGACGGTCAGGTCGGCAAAGCAACATGGTATAAGCTCAAGCAGATTTATAACGGGGTTAAGGGGCTGTCGGAGCTTTATTCCGAGGGCATAACTCTCAACGAAGCAAGGCGTGTATTCCCGGAGGTTTTGGAATATGGCAACAGAGGCACAAATGTTGCAACGCTTCAATACTATTTGAATTTCATCGGCAAATTTTATGACAGCATCCCCGAAATTACGATTGACGGCTTCTTCGGCGATGAAACGCTCAATGCCGTTATCGCTTTCCAGAGGACATTCGGAATAAATCAAGACGGAATCGTCGGCAGACAAACTTGGTACAGAATACAGGATGAATACGATGCAATTCTGCGAACTCTGCCCGAAACATATCTCCAAGCCTCGCTTCCCTATCCGGGTTATGTTTTAACCGTTGGCGCAACGGGCGAAGATGTTGTAAGACTTCAGCGAATCATCAATCAGCTCGCTGATAAAATCCCCTCAATTCCGAGGGTCAGCGTTGACGGGAATTACGGAGAAGCAACAAGGCAGGCTGTAATTGCTTTCCAACGCTACATCGGTCAGCCCGAAACAGGTGCTGTCACGGCGGTTGTGTGGTACGCAATGGTGAGACTGCTTTATGAAGTGTTTGAATAAAAAACTCCAACCTGATTAAAATAAGAATAAACATTTTCAGGAAGTGATAGACTTTGCCAATGGAGTTTAAAAATGACTTTGACAGCAATGTGGCTGCATTTGACGGCGCTTTGCGGCTTGGAACAAGCTTTGATTTGGTCGCACGCAACCTTATTATTGCCGAAAAGAGAGCAAGACTTTATTTAGTTGACGGACTTGTAAAAGACGAAAGTATGGTTAAAATCATACAGTTTTTCTTTGGGCTTACAGCAGATAAGCTCAGCGGCGTAAATTCAGCAAGAGAATTCGCAAAGCGCTTCATCGGCTATGTTGAAACGGATATTACCGCCGATTTGGAGAAAGCGCAGACCTTCGTGCTTTCAGGCGCATTATGTCTGCTGATTGAGGGCTTTGAGGAAGCAATCATCATCGATGCACGAACCTACCCCGTAAGAGGGGTTGACGAGCCTGAAAACGACAAGGTTCTCAGGGGCGCACATGACGGCTTTACGGAAACATTGATTTTCAACACAGCTTTAATACGCCGCCGTTTGCGGAACCCAGAACTGACAATGGAGCATATAACTGTTGGAACGCTCTCAAAAACAGATACTGTGATTTGCTACATTGCCGATAAAGCTGACCCTAAGCTCGTGAAGAGAATTCGTGAAAAAATCAAGAGCGTAAAAATCAAAAACCTGCCGATGGGGCAAGCATCATTAGCGGAAGCGCTGTTAAGGAAGCAGCATTTCAATCCGTTCCCGAAGGTTAGATACACCGAAAGACCCGATACAGCGGCGGCGAGCATAAATGAGGGTAACATCATTATTCTTGTTGATAATTCCCCCTCCGCAATGATTGTTCCGACAGGTGTATTCGATTTTTTACAGGATGCAAACGATTATTATTTTCCTCCGCTCATAGGCACTTATCTGCGTGTTATCAGAATGTTCATTTTCGGTCTGACTGTTTTGTTGACACCGATATGGCTGCTTTTGATACAAAACGAGCAATATGTACCCGAATGGCTGAGCTTCATATTATTGCAGGAGGAATATCCGATACCTGCGTTCGCACAACTGCTGATTGTTGAAATTATCATTGATGCGCTCAAATTGGCATCATTAAACACGCCATCGGTGCTTAACAGCTCTTTGAGCGTTGTCGGAGCCTTGGTCTTGGGCGAATTTGCCGTTCAATCAGGCTGGCTTTCACCAGAGGTTGTGCTTTATATGGCGTTTGTCGGCATAACGAATTTCACTCAGCCAAGCTTTGAGCTCGGTTATGCTTTTAAGCTTTGCAGAATGTTAATGACGGTTTTGATTGCTATATTCAATCTTTGGGGCTTTATTGCAGGGCTTGCGATAACAATAACCCTCATTGCCATCAATCCGACACTTACAGGCAAATGCTATCTCGCTCCGCTCATACCCTTTGACGGCGAAAAGCTCAAGAGCCTGCTGATAAGAAGAAAGCTGACCGATAAAAATAATTAGTTTTCAAGGCACACTTAATTACAGGTGTGCCTTTTTCAGATTGCGCAATCACGGTGATTTAACTGCGGATTTTTATTGATTTCGCTCACAAAGTTTGTTATAATAAAGATTATAATAAAAATGGAGGTTTCGGATATGCTTAAAGGTCTTTTCAAATTAACCGCAACGGCAGCCGCAGCAGCAGGTGTCGGTTATACGCTCAAGAACAAGGTTTCGGCGCAGGCAACAGTTTCGAGAGCTGTCAATGCCGCCAAGGTTACCGTTAAATCGGAAAAAGATTACGATAACGGCGTTGCTCTCACTCCGCCTATGGGTTGGTCAAGCTGGAATACATTCCGCAACAATATCAGCGATGAGCTGATTATGGAAATTGCGAACGCAATGGCAAACAGCGGTCTTAAAGATGCAGGTTACCAATATGTCAACCTTGACGATTGCTGGCAATCCTCATCGAGGGATGAAAACGGCAAATTCCAAGCGGATATGACACGCTTCCCAAGGGGCATCAAGCCGCTTGCCGAGGATGTCAATGCACTCGGCTTAAAGCTCGGCATATATTCCTCCAACGGTACACACACCTGTGAAGATTTGCCTGCCTCGCTCGGCAATGAGGCAATCGACGCACAAACCTTTGCAGAATGGGGAATCGAATATTTCAAATACGATTTCTGCTACAGCAAGCCGATCCCCTCATCCGCTCCGAAAATTGCAAAAATCACCTTGGGCAAAATCGGCGGAAGCGAAATTGTTACGGTTTACGCTCCGCAGGCAAAGCTTGAAGGTCACGCAAGGCTTGTTAACGACAGCAAGAATTCCATTGACTACATCACAGGTCTTGACGGAAACATCGGTTCTGCAACCTTTGAGGGAATCACAGTACCCGAAGACGGCGAATATGTGCTGACAATCGGTATGCGAAAAAGCGGATACCATCACAAATATGCAAAAATTCTCATCAACGGAGAAACTGAATTCGAGTTCACCGTTCCACCGACAAGAGGCGCAACACCAGACGGCAGACATCAGGTTATCATCACCCTCAAGGCGGGTGAAAACACCCTTAAATTCTTTAACCCGATTTCCTCCCGTATGGACGGTGCGGCAAGGCAATACATCAATATGGGCAAGGAGCTGAAAAAGGCAACGAAGGCCTACGCCGAAAAGCATAACACCGCTGAGAAGCCGATTTGCTATTCAATTTGCGAATGGGGCTTCAACAGACCTTATGTTTGGGGTAAGGAGGCAGGAAACCTTTGGCGCACAACCCTTGACATTATGCCGAATTGGAAATCAATCATCGCAATTTACGAAGCGAATGTCCGCCTTGCAAAATATGCGGGTCCAGGCGGTTGGAATGACCCCGATATGCTCGAAGTCGGCAACGGCAACCTCACTCTTGAAGAAAACAAGGCACACTTCACGCTTTGGTGTATGATGGCCGCTCCGCTCATTCTCGGCAACGATATACGCACCTTTATTGATGAAAATGGTCAAGCCAAAAAAGATGACGAAATCTTAAAAATTCTTACCAACAAGCGCCTGATTGCAATCGATCAGGATGAGCTGGGCATCCAATGCCGCAGACACAAGACAAACATCAAGGTTGATGTGCTTGTTAAGCCGCTCGCCAACCGTGAAACAGCAGTTTGCTTCTTCAACAAATTCGGCGAAGAAGCAACCGAAAGCGTCAGCATTAAAGAACTGCTCGGTACAGAATACTGTAACCTACCCGAAGCAGAAAGCTACGAATGTTCGGAGCTTTGGTTCAACGAAAGTGAAGTTACATCGGATAATCTCGGTGCGAGAATCCCCCCTCACGGCGTTAGAATTTTCAAAATCAAGGCTTTATAAAGGGAGAAAAATATGCTTAACAAACTTAACCTTACTGTCATTAGCGATACTCACTATTATTCACCGTCAATCGGAACAAGCGGCAAAGCATATAACGATGCGCTCATGCGCAGCCAAAAGCTGCTCAACGGCAGCAAAGAGCTGCTTGAAGCCGCTTTCAAGAAAATTGCCGACGATACTTCATCCGACATCGTTCTTATTTCAGGCGACCTCACGAACGACGGTGAAGTTGCTTCGCACCACGAATTCCGTGAAATGCTCCGTGACTTAAAGAGCAAGGGCAAAAGAATTTATGTCATCGCTGCTTCACACGATTACAATAAAAAATGCAAGAAATATGTCGGTGATAATATTGAATATGTTGACGGCTTCCCCGAAAAGGAATTCTACGAATTCTATAAGGAGTTCGGACCAGATGATGCTATTTCCTCAAAGCCCGAATTTTTGAGCTATGTTGTGCAGTTAAATGAGAATGTTCGCCTTTTTGCTCTTGATGACGATCATGCAATCGACGGCGAAATGCTTGAATGGCTGAAGGAGCAATCGGAGGATGCACGCAGAAACAACCAATTCATCATCGCAATGACACATCATCCGATAATTCCCGCTTCGCCGATGTATGAGCTTATCGGCAAAGGCGATATGCACCGTGAATATAAAGAGCGCCGCAAGCAATACGCCGATATGGGTATTCAGTTTATGCTCACAGGTCATTCGCACACGCACAATATCGGGCGTATTTTCAGCGAAAGAGGCAATGCTTTTTACGCTGTCAGCACCGCTTCTACAGTCGGCTACCCTGCTCCAATCAGAAAGCTGACAATTGATTTAGCAAATAAGCTTGTCAGCACAACAACCGATTTGGTTGACGAGGCGGATATTGATACTGGCGATTTGACGCTTAACGAATTCCTTAACAACCGAATGATCGGCGTGATTGCGAATATGCTCAAAGCCGCAGGCGGTGATACGGAAAAATTCGCCTATATGGCGCAGGCAATCAGCATTAAGCCGACATTGGTTTACAAATTCGGCTGGATAGTCAAACCGATTTTCAAATGGCTCAACCGTGTTAAATTCAATACATTCGCAAAATGGACAAAAAAAGAAACGGGGCTAAATAAAGAGGATTGGAAAGAGATTAAAGACGATAAAATCATTGATTTCATCATTCAGCTTGTTTCTAACCTCTTTTCAGGAGAAAACAATCTCACCACCGATGACCCGAAATGCCGTATCTATATCGGATTCCTGCGAATTATCGACAGCATTCTCGAAGCTTTACATATTGACCTTCAAAAAATCGTAAAGGTTGCACCCGATGCAACTCATCTGCTTGGTCCGCTCGCTCTGAAGAGCGAATTTAACGCATATACTGCACAGATGCCGATTTTCGATTATGTTCCGCAAGGAGAAGTCAGAGAGGTTCAACCAAGCAAGAATCCATTTGATGAAATCCCGAAAAGCAAAAAAGGCAAGGGCATAATCAGCGTTGGCTTATTATGTGCCATTCCCCTTCTCATCTTATTAATTTTACCGTTAATATTCGGCTTCATAAAAAACAGCATTAAATACAGAAAGAAGATTAAAAGTTATGCAAATTGATTTCAACGCAATCACCGCAGTCATCAAAAAGGCTGGAGAAATTGTTCTCAGCGCACACGACCAAGAGCAAACAATCAGCGAAAAAACAGGAAAAAAGAATTTTGTTACAAAATACGATGTTGCCGTTCAAAACTTCCTTTTTAAAGAGCTGAAAAAGATAATGCCCGAAGCTGAATTAATCGGCGAAGAAGATGGCGCACAAAGCGATTATGACGGACTCCGCTTTATTATCGACCCCATTGACGGCACAACAAACTTCGTTCAAGATTACAGATGCAGTACAATTTCCGTTGCTCTTTGTGATAAAAACGAGCCGATTGCAGGCGTTGTTTACAATCCCTACACAGGCGAGGTTTTCCACGCAGAAAAAGGCAAGGGTGCATTCCTTAACGGAAAGCCGATCAAGGTAAGCGAAAGACCTCTTTCCGACGGCATCGCAATCTTTGGCTCATCGCCCTACCACCCCGAATACACAGACGAGGTTTTCGACCTGCTCAAAAAAGTCTTCACCTTGAGCCGTGATATTCGCAGAAATGGCTCTGCCGCTTACGATATTTGCCTTGTTTCCTGCGGTAGAGCGGAAATTTTCTTTGAAAAAGACCTTAACCCGTGGGATTATGCTGCAGGAATGATAATCCTCAAGGAAGCAGGCGGAATTGCAATGACTTACCAAGGAGAATCCCCCTCAATGTTCCACGCTTGCGATATTGCAATGGCAAACCCGAAAGCAAACGCAGAATTCTTTGAACTGCTTAAATAAACCGATAAAAACGAAAGAACTCATCACCTCGACTGAGATGATGAGTTCTTTTTTAATAGCTAAAGCTGAAATTAAATCAAAGCTTTGTATATGTGCACACGGTTTCCATTGCGGATTCAGCCGCAATAACAATCGGAGCATCATAAGCCGTGAAGCTTTCAACAGCTACAATATCGCCGTTGATTTTTGGAACTGCGCCGCCGAAAACAGCAACCTTGCCGAGCGATTCGCCGTTATATTCGGGGATATTAAGCTGACGGATTTTTGCGATATTTGCGCCCATTGTACGCTTCTCACCGAATACCTTGATTTCGCTCTCACTTGCTTCAATATTATCAAAGCAGTAGAGCTTTGCATTTGTTTCTGATGCCAAGGCAACCGCCGCATCAAGATCTTCGTTGCTCATTGAGGTGCAAACGAGAATTGCGCCGTTTTGAATTCTTTGAGCAACCTCATTCATTGCGGTATCACGCTCAACAGCCTTGCCGTCAACAAAGCTTGTTTTAATACGGTCGGGATTATTAAGGCTTGCAAATCCGAATGTGCCAACCTTACACAAAATTCCCTTTTCTTCGGCAGGCTCACATCTGACAACGGTATTGCCGAGATAATGGACATTCATCATACAGAGCCTTGCACAGCCGTTACATTCAAGCTTTTTGATTTTGGTATCGAGCGGTACATTCTTGCGGAACGGTGTTTTCGGCTCTAATGCACCTGTCGGGCAAAGAGCGGCACACTGACCGCAGGAAATACAGCGTGAAGAATCGAGCGAATTGTTAAATTCGGGCGAAACAACAGTTGAGAAGCCACGGTTGACAAGACCGAGTGCAGTTACGCCCATAACCTCATCACAAACTCTTACGCACTGACCGCAAAGAATACACTTGTTATGGTCGTGAATAAGATACGGATGTGATGAATCCTTACCGAGGGTAACGGTTTTTTCGCCGTAATAAATTTCGGGGTCAACATTGTATTCACGGGAATATTTAAGCAGCTTACACTTGAAATAATCAAGGCAGCCACACTCAAGGCAACGGTTAGCCTCATTCCTTGCGGTTTCTGCACTGAAGCCCAAATTGACCTCTTCAAAGCTATGCTTGCGCACCTCTGCGGCAAGAGTAGGCATAACTGCGGCAGGCTGCTTTTCTCTGTCAGCAAGCTGATCCGGTGTTACGCTTCTTTCGCAAGCAAACGGACGCTTATAAGGAACAGTATAGCCGTTAATAAAGCTGTCGATAACATCAACTGCCTTTTTGGCTTCACCGATTGCCTCAATAGCGATTGAAGCACCTCTGTTGCTTACATCACCAACGGCAAATACGCCGTCAATATTAGTCATAAAGGTTGATTCATCGGCAACAACAGTACCTTTTCTTGAAAGCTCAAGTCCGTCAAGACCGTTGATATCGGTCTGCTGACCGATTGCCATAATAACGCTGTCAACCTCGATTGTTTCAAATTTGCCTTCAACGGGAACAGGTGAACGCCTGCCGCTTGCATCAGCTTCGCCAAGCTCCATAACCTGAAGCTTTACAGCGGAAACCTTGCCGCCATTGGCAATTATCTGAGCGGGATTGGTGAGGAATTTGAAGGTAACGCCCTCTTCCTGAGCTTCTTCAACTTCAATATCCTCAGCAGGCATTTCATCACGGGTTCTGCGGTAAACACAATAAACCTCATCACAGCCGAGACGGACTGCCGTTCTGCAAGCATCCATAGCAGTATTACCGCCGCCGCAGATTGCAACACGCTTGCCGACATTAACGGGCTCGCCGAGTATTACGCTACGCAGGAAATCAATACCGCCGTAAACGCCATCAAGCTCAGAGC
>CAYQRS010000072.1:0-8782 GCA_964419825.1 uncultured Eubacteriales bacterium | reverse complement strand
GTTAAGACCTGTCTGACCGCCGATACCGGGAACGATTGCATCAGGGCGCTCGTAACGGATAACCTTTGCGATATATTCGAGCGTAAGCGGCTCCATATAAACCTTATCGGCAATGGTGGTATCAGTCATAATTGTTGCAGGGTTGGAGTTGCAAAGCACAACCTCATAGCCCTCTTCTTTAAGAGCCAAGCAAGCCTGTGTGCCTGCATAGTCAAATTCGGCAGCCTGTCCGATAACGATAGGACCTGAACCGATTACAAGTACCTTTTTAATATCTTTTCTCTTAGCCATAAAACTCATTCCCCTTTCATAAGGTCAATAAACAAATCAAACAAATAAACGCTGTCTTCCGGACCTGGCGCACTTTCGGGCTGATACTGAACGCTGAAAACCTTATCTGCCTTACAGCGTGTGCCCTCAATTTCACCATCAAGCACGTTCAGGTGAGTTGCTTCAAGCGCTGTTGATGCGATTGATGCGGAATCAACGGCATAAATATGGTTTTGCGAGGTCGTTTCGATTTTGCCCGTATCAACATTTTTGATAGGCTGATCGCCGCAGACACCGAATTTAAGCTTATAGGTTTTTGCGCCGTAAGCGAGATTGATAATCTGATGACCTAAGCCGATGCCGAACATCGGATATTTGCCCTTGAGCTGTTTAACAAGCTCGATAACAGGCTGGGCATCCTCGGGGTTGCCGGGGCCGTTTGAGATAACGATGCCGTCGGGATTCATTTTTACGATTTCATCAAAGCTTGTTGAATAAGGCACAACCGTAACATTGCAGCCTCTTGAATTGAGCATACGGATGATGTTATGCTTAATGCCGCAATCGATTGCAACAACATTGTATTTTGCGTTAGCTGTGCGTGAATACCAACGCTTCTTGCAGCTTACCTTTTCAACAACATTCTTGGGTAAATCGGTTGTGCGCAGGATTTCAAGAGCTTTGTCAAGCGGAGTATCTGCAGCGGTGATGAGAACCTTGCGGCTGCCGCCGTCACGAATCGAGCGTGTGAGCTTGCGTGTATCCAAGCCTGCGATGCCCGGGATTTTATAATCCTCCATAACCTCCGAAAGTGTTTTTGTATAGCGGAAATTTGAGGGCTGATCGTTATATTCACGAACAATCAAAGCACCGATTGAAGGAACCTTTGTTTCATAGTCATCATCGGCTATACCGTAGTTGCCGATGAGCGGATAAGTCATAACGACCGCCTGATATGTATAAGAGGGGTCGGATATAATCTCCTGATAACCGACCATTGAGGTGTTGAATACGATTTCGCAGACCTTGTTACATTCGTAACCGAAACCGACACCGTAATACTCGGAACCATCTTCCAAGACGAGCTTTCTGTTTGAATAAATCAGTTTTTGTCTATCCATGCTGTTTTACCTCCGCATACTGTTAGTTTACATTGACCGAATAGCTTTTCTCCTGCAAAGGGCGTGCTTCTGCCCTTGGAGAGAAACTGTTCAGGGTCAACGATATATTCTTTATCTAAATCAAAGACGCATATATCCTGCGTTTGCGGCAAACCGAAACGCTTGCGTGGATTGATTGACATCAGTTCAATCAGCTTTTCAAGAGTGATAACTCCTGTTTTAACAAGCTTTGTATAAAGGACTGAGAACGCTGTTTCAATTCCGACAACACCCATAAGGCTCTTTTCGAGCCCCCTGCCCTTTTCCTCAGCACTGTGGGGAGCGTGGTCGGTTGCTATCATATCGATCGTGCCGTCTTTCACACCCTCAACCAACGCAAGCCTATCCGCTTCGCTCCTGATCGGGGGGTTCATTTTGAAGCGACCATCCTCCTGAAGCATTCCGTCATTCATAACAAGATAGTGCGGTGCTGTTTCACAGCTTACATCAACCCCACGCTTTTTTGCCTGCCTGATAAGCTCGACGCTCTCTTTGGTTGAAATATGGCAAACATGGTATTTGCAGCCTGTTTCTTCTGCAAGGCGAAGGTCACGCTCGATTGGCTTCCATTCGCTCTCACTGCAAATTCCTCTGTGACCGTGAAGCTTGGCATATTCGCCTGCGTGGATATATCCGCCGTTAAGCAATGAATTATCCTCACAATGGGCAACAATCATTTTACCGAGCGATTTGGCTTTGAGCATTGCGCTTTTCATCATTTCCTCGCTCTGTACTCCCCTGCCGTCATCGGAAAAAGCAATGCACTTATCCTTCAAGCCGTCAAAATCGGATAATTTCTCACCGATTTGTCCGACGGTTATTGAGGCATAAGGGTGGACATTTATAACAGCATCACGCCGAATAATCTCAAGCTGAGCGTTTATGCTTTGAACACTGTCGGGCACAGGGTTAAGGTTCGGCATTGAAAAAACATCGGTATAACCGCCCCTTGCGCAGGCGGCTGAACCGCTTGCAATGGTTTCTTTATAAAAAAAACCCGGCTCTCTGAGATGAACATGAACATCACAAAAGGCGGGAAATATATAAAGGTTATTAAAATCAGCAGTTTCGCCGATATCCGAAAGAGAATAATCAGCTTTTACAAAAGAACCGTTTTCGTATTTAAGACAGTTTTTGAACTGAAGCGGCATAATCCTGTTCCTCCTTTTAGACTAATAAAAAACCTTGCAACAAGGCAAGGTTTGATTTCAGCTATGGCAGGGATAAGCCCATAATAACGTATAATCAATCTTGCCGACGTCACAGCATCGCACTTAAAGATTTCATCGGTAGTATGTTACCATAATACGGTCGATTTGTCAAGAAAATCAACAGCAAAATGAAGGTAATAAATAACAATTTTTTTATGCAAAATAACATATTACTTTACGGCAATCAAGCTTCTTTCACATATTCAAATCTCTTATGCTTTTCTCCGTTGATTTCGACCTCCTCATCCCACATTGAAAGCGGTCTTACCCACAGCTCCTTTTCACCGTAAAGCGCACGGTAAACAACCATTTTTTCGAGCGTTTCCGAATGGGTGGCAACATCGATAAGCTGATAATAATTGCCCTTATAATGTTTGTAAATACCTTTTTTAAGCATAATCAATTCTCCTTAATCGTGAGCCATTCGGTAAGCTCCTTGCGCTTTTTGGCTCTGAGTGTTTCACCCTCGGCAGGATAGCCCAAGGTTATCACAAGGCGAACAGCACCCTTTACTCCGCAAATGCCTCGTATTTTTTCATCATCGAGCCAGCCGAGGATGCAAGAGCCCAAGCCCTGCGCCGTTGCCTCGGCGGTTATATATGCGGCGAGGATACCGATATCGATCGAGCGGTAATCGTTGTTTTTGAGCTTTGCACCGAAAGCGGCGGTTTTGTTATAATCCCCCTCGGAAATTACAAGGCAAATCGGCGCTTGCACCGCAAATTTATTTATGCCGACACCAGATGTTGCTTTTTCGACAGCGGTTGCGATTTCGCCCTTGCAGACGGTTACGCAATATGGCTGAGCATTGCAGGCTGACGGAGCAAGAGAAATTGATTTTATTATTGCGTTGAGCTTTTCTTCCTCAACGACACGGTCTTTATCGTAATTGCGGCAGGACTGCCGATTGACGGCAATATCGTAAAAATTCATCATAACACTCCTTGCTATTTACTGTTTAAAAATATAATAAGCTTTGAAAAAAACTGTGTCAAGCGATATTTAAAAAAACACACAGAGTCATTAGGTTCAAAACCTTTTGCTTTAAAAATCAGTTATATCTTCTGATGTTGCAATTATTTTTTTGTTGGTATATAATAAGAAAAGCTAATATTGAGGTGATAATATGTTTGATGCAATGAAAGTAAAAAACGAATGTGTAGAATGGATAAAGGATTTTTTTGAAAAAAACGGAAAGGGCTGCAATGCCATTGTCGGAATTTCAGGCGGAAAAGACAGCTCTGTTGCCGCCGCAATCTGTGCCGAAGCGCTCGGCAAAGACAGAGTCATCGGTGTGCTTATGCCCTGCGGCGAGCAGCACGATATTGATGCCGCCTTCGCTCTTGTTAACCATCTCGGAATCAAGCACTTTGTTGTTAACATCAAAGATGCGGTTGAGGGCGTAAAAAGCAGCCTGCCTACCGAGCTTGAGCTGACGAGCCAAACCTTAACCAACATACCTGCAAGAATAAGAATGACTACGCTTTACGCCGTTGCACAAAGCTGCAACGGCAGAGTTGTCAACACCTGCAACCTCTCGGAGGATTGGGTTGGCTATTCAACACGCTACGGCGATGCCGCAGGCGATTTCAGTCCACTTTGCTTTTTGACCGTTACCGAGGTCAAGGAAATCGGCAGATTGCTCGGATTACCCGATTTTCTTGTTGACAAAACACCGATTGACGGTTTAAGCGGCAAGACCGACGAGGATAACCTCGGCTTCACCTACGCCGTGCTTGACAGATACATTCGCACGGGTGAAATCGATGACGAAAAGACAAAGGCAATGATTGACGAGCGCCACGCAAAAAATCTTTTCAAGCTTCAGCTTATGCCGATGTTCAAGCCCGAGCTTTAAGCATCCATCAAAAACAGACAGAGCCATCTGCAAAAGACGGCTCTGTTTTTTTGTTATTATTTTGCTTTTCTTGCTTCGATTTCGGCAACCATTTCTGCCTGACGCTTTTCGGTAATTTTGTAGAAAAGCATCGGGATGATTGTTGCAACCATACTGATTGCGCCCGAAAGAACGAGCAAATTCCAAAGAGTTTGTTCACCCTGTGCAGTGATATAAACGCCGTTTGCGGCGGTAGGGTTAATTCCTGCCCAGTTATAAGAGAACACGCCGATGAAAGCGCCGATTGCCATACCGATTTTGTTGATAAGGGTTTGCATTGAGAAGCAGATACCCTCTGCTCTTTCCCCTGTTTTCCATTCAAGGTAATCAACAGTATCGCCGATCATAGCGTAAGTGATGATATTGTTAACGCCCTGCGGAATACCGAGAAGCACAAGACCGATTGCGCAAACAACAAGCTTCCACGGAGCATCGTAACCGATGAAATACATTGCGAACATTACAACCGCGCCGAGAACGTGAACGGCAATATAAGCCCATTTTTTGGTGAACTTCTTGCTCATCCAAGGAACAAGAACGGAGGCAACCAAGCCGCCAGGAACAACAAGGAGGGTTATAAGGCTGTACATACCCTCATTCTTGAGGACATATTTTGCAAAATACAAGCCGCCTGTGTATGTATAAACCATTCTTGCGCCGCCCAAGACACCCGAAAGGACAATCAAAAGCAGTTGCTTATTCTTGAAAAGGAGCTTGAGATTATGACCAAGGCTTGGCGGAGTATCTGTTGAGGTGAAGCGTTCCTTTGTATGCTTGAAGCCATAGAAGAACATCGGGATTGCGCAAAGGACAAGCACAGCGGCACAAATGAAATAAGTCCACTTGAGAGTGTTTGCGTTTTCAGTGATATATTGCGGCAATACTGTGCCGTTTTCGCCCCTATATTTTGCTGTTACGGCAGAAGTGATAATCGGAACAAAAACAGTAACAATGCCTGCACCGAGAGTACAAACAAGGCGTGCGACTGTTAAAATATTGCCACGAACCACGGTGTTATTGGTCATACAGGTTGAAAGACCCCAATAAGGAACATCGGCAACAGTATAAACAACCGACCAAATGACATAAATTGCTGAAATCACAGCAAAGGTTGAGGTTGCGCCTGCGGGAAGGAAGGGGCAGAAGCAGAGCAGGGTCATAACCGCAATGGGTACAGCCATCCATTTGAGGTACGGGCGGCATTTGCCCCATTTTGTTCTTGTTCTGTCAACGATGCTACCCATAATTGGGTCATTAAGTCCGTCAAAAACACGGGTTGCAAGCATTAGATAAGCAACAGCCATTGCACCGCTGACTGAGCCGATTTTGACATCTGCCGAGCCAAAGAGCAATGCATCGGTCATAAAGACTGTAAGATAAGAGCCGATAATCGTGCAAATGAGGTTTTGACCGAAACCTGCTACGCTATATGCCATAGCTTCTTTGGGCTGCACACCGGAATCGGGGGTTGTGCCGAAAACCTTATGCAGCAGATTGGTTATGTTCATATAAACAAATCCTTTCGCAAAATATACTGCTATTATAGTCAAAAATAACAGAAATTTCAAGGCTTTTAATAAAACACACAAAATAAAATCAGGGAAAATCCAAATTTCGGCATTGTGTCACTTGATTATGTTGCATTTTTGTATATAATGTATAAATAGAAAACTTGTAGAATTTCAACGGCTCTGCCGCAAAACAAGCGAAAGGCGTGTGACCATGAGCAAGCCCAACAATATGTTAACCGACAGCCCGATTAAAAGCATACTCCGTTTTATGATTCCGTTTATGCTCTATTCGGCACTTCAATACAGCTATCCACTTATCGACAGCATTATCGTCGGCAGATATGTCAGCGCAGATGCGCTTGCGGCAGTCGGCAATGTTGAGCCAATCAACAATTTCTTTATCGGTGCTTCAATCGGTTTGACGGGCGGCTTCACCATACCCGTTGCGCTCGCTTATGGTGCAAAAGACAGCAGGCGTGCTTCGCACAACGCAGGCAACAGCATCACCCTTGCTCTGATTTTCGGCATCATCACCGCTATCGGCGCAAGAATTGTATCAGGTCCGATTCTCAGGCTCATCGGCACGCCAGAAAACATTATCAAGCTCTCATCTTCTTACATAAATATTCTTTATTTGAGTATTCCTTTGCAAATGCTCGCCAACAACTTCACCGCCATTGCAAGAGCAGTCGGTGAAAGCAAGCGACCGCTTTATTATTACTGCATCAGCATCGGCGTTAATTTTGCGCTCGATTTTTTATTCATCAAGCATTTGCACTTCGGCGTTCAAGGTGCAGCACTCGCCAACCTCATTGCACACCTTGTTATGCTCACGCTGACAGGCATTTATCTTTTCAGAAGCAACCATCTCATCACGATTAAATTCAGCGACCTCAAGCCAAAGCTCAGCACTTTTATTCACCAGAGCAAGCTCGGTCTTCTTGTTTCGTTGCAGTTTTCAATCACCTCAATCGGCTCAATGTGTATTCAGCGCTCAATCAACAGCTTCGGCTCAAATGTTATGGCAGGCATTGCCGCCGCCGCAAAATTTGAACAGCTTGCAAATGTGCCGATGCAATCATTGGGCGGTGCGGCGCAAACCTTTGTCGGTCAAAACTATGGCGCAGGTCAATACGAACGCATCACCAAGACAATGAAAAAGCTTTTTGTGATTATCGTTGCAATTTCGCTCGTAATGAGTCTTGTGGTTTACTTTGTCGGTCCGATCATCGTGAGCTGGTCCGTTGAAAATCCGAATTCAGAGCTTATCGCCGCATCGAACAAATATCTGCTTGCAACAGCACAATGCTACAGCTTGGTCGCAATACTCTTCCTTGTTCGCAGCACCTTACAGGGCATGGGCTTCACCTACAGCAACACCGTTGCAGGCACGGGCGAGCTTATCGGCAGAATTATCGTTGCATTCATTCTTGCACCGATTCTCGGTCTTACGATTGTTTGCTACGCCTCCCCTGTTGCTTGGCTGTGCGCAGATATTCCGATTTGTCTGATATATCTGCACAAGCACAAAAAATTCAAAAAAGCCGCCGCAAAGCAAGCGGCTGCACTCAAAGCATAAATTTGCGAAAACTGTTGATTTTTGCCGAATGTTATGATATAATCCGCTTATCCTTTCTGTGAGGGAGTAGCAAGCGCAAAGCCTGCGTAACAAGTCAACATACTGATCTAACGATCTGGCTTGTTTTAATTTGCGAGACTCACGTAAGCTGTGTGCTGTACGTGGTGTCTTTATAGCTTTTAACAAACTGACCCCCGATTACGGCTCTTGGCTGTGATCGGGGCATTTTTATACTATTTTGCGAAAGAAGAGGAATTGGAATGAATTGGGATTTTATGTTTTTAATGAACAGCATTTTGCTCGGAATCGGTCTTGCGATGGATGCGTTTTCGGTTTCGCTCGCAAACGGGCTGAATGATCCGAAAATGAAAAAGCCGAGAATGTGCGCAATTGCAGGCGTTTTTGCTTTTTTCCAGTTTGCGATGCCGATGATTGGCTGGATTTGCGTTTCGACGGTTGCGCAGTATTTTAAGGCTTTTGAAAAATGTATTCCGTGGATCGCTTTGATTCTCCTTTGTTATATCGGAGGAAAAATGCTTTACGAGGGCTTCAAAGGCGAAAACAGCGAGAATGAAAAGGCGGCAGTCGGTTTTGCGGCGCTCCTGCTTCAAGGCGTTGCAACCTCGATTGATGCGCTATCGGTCGGATTCACGATTGCCGATTATGATGCCATCCATGCTTTTGTCGCCTGCTTGATAATTGCCGTTGTGACCTTTGCGATTTGCTTTACAGGGCTTTTCCTCGGCAAAAAATTCGGCACAAGGCTTGCAGGCAAGGCAGGCATCCTCGGCGGTGCAATACTCGTCTTTATCGGCATCGAAATTTTTGTAACAAGCCTTTTCTAACCGCCGAGCGAGGTAACCTCATTTCACGGTGCTTTTATTTTCGGGCAAATAATGCTTGCAAAAAGCGCCGTGATTTGATATAATTCAAAATGTTACAAATAAGCGGGTATGGTGGAATTGGCAGACACGCAAGATTTAGGATCTTGTGCCGCGAGGCGTACAGGTTCGACCCCTGCTACCCGCACCATTTGCGTATAATCCGAATCGAGTTTTCTTAGTTGGAAATGAGTTCGGATTTTTTTTATTTTCACGAGGAAATATATGCAAATAAATATCAGTATATAAAAAGCTCCGCTAAAAGCGGAGCTT
>CAYQRS010000071.1:0-8825 GCA_964419825.1 uncultured Eubacteriales bacterium | reverse complement strand
CAGGTCGTTCACTTAACGACACATCGATCACCCTCTATAACGCTTCAACAGGCGTTAACACCGCATACAGAAAGACTGTTGACGGTCAGTTCATTCAGGATAAGCTTTATCAGGTTAAGGTTGACAGCATCGTTGCTGAAACCACAACAGGTGATAAGATCGCTATCAGCGGTTGGGACACTAACCCGACCATCAACGGCGGTGAAAAGCTCACCTTCCCTGTTAACGGTTCACTCAAGAAGGACGGTCTTGTCCGCTTCTGCATCGCTTACGAAATCCTGAACGAATCAGGTGTTTCGCTTACAAGCGAACCCATTAAGGTTTACCACTATACTTACGTTGCCGCTTCCTCGGCTGACGATATTAACGAGAACTTTGAGCTTGTCAATGGTTCACACGTTTACCCCGAATACGGTAACGCTCACTACATTGTAAACGCTCCTCACGCTTACATTTCAAGCTGGAGCCAGCTCAGAAACCTCGATGTTAACCTTGGTCGTGAAAGCAAGGAAGGTGAGAACCATAAGCTTGAAGCTTATATCACCTTCAATAAGGTTGAAAGCACTCTGACCTCAAAGGGCTTCGCTGTTGAATCCCCGATGGCTGATGACGAATCAATCAAAACTGTTCAGGGCGGTTACTATGGTTCAGTTGATTTCTTCAACATCACCATTCCGCAGGTTGACGATCCCGAATCAGAGGATCCCACCAAGACAATCGACGACAGCATCGAAAAGTATGTTGGCGATTACACAGCAACTCTTACACTTAACTTCGGAGCTACAGAAACCGGTTACGGCACTGCTACCGCTCCGATCACTCGTCAGATTCATATCTACAATGACTATGATCTTCCCACTCTTGTTGCAAACGCCCTGAGAGCTAACCGTCAGGAAGCTAACTTCTCATCAAAGTCAGCATTCAACGCTTACCTTGAGGCTCTTACCGAAGCTCAGGCAATGATTCTCATGCCTAAGACAATCGATACATTCAACGCAATTAAGGGCAACTACGAAGCAGCAGCAACCAAGCTCAAGAACGCAATTGAAGCTCTTGACAAAACTGCCGCATCGCAGGGCACAGATGATCTTGTTAACGCAAGAGAAGAAATCGAGCCGAGCAACCCCGAAGACAGTGTTTACTACGATGAGGGTTACAACTTCATGGGCGAAGAGGACTATGTACTTCATACATGGGTTCGCTACAAGAAGCACAGAAAGAACATGCAGGCTCTTATCGATTCTCAGATTGTTAACATTCCTCATCCCGGTGCAGATGCAACTCCCGAACAGCTCGACGAGTATGAGAAGCAGTATGCAGCAGCAGTTGCAGCTATCCCCTCACTTAAGCTCTTCGATGTTACCTACAGCAAGCATATGTACCAGATGAACGCTGAAAGACTTATTAAGCGTACATCATCAAATAACTATCTCAACTATGCTATCATTAACGTTCAAGGACGTGTTATGGCATACCAAGCTGAGAACGATAATAAGCCGTTGTCAGATCTCTTCACAGTTGCTTCAGTTGATGTTTACAACAAGGCTCTTGCCTTTGCAAACAAGGTAACCGCTGAGGCTAAGAGTGATGCTTACTATCCGCAGACAAAGATCAATGCCGCACGTCAGGGTCTTATCAAGGCTTACAAGGACCTTGTTCCCGCAAGCCAGGCTCCTGCCGATTACGCAGCATTTGAGGCAAACATCAAGAAAATCAGCTCCTACCTCACTAACCCCAAGGTTAACGAGATGTTCGAGGCAGATGCAATCACAACTCTCCGTTCAGTATTCTCAACCTACAACGCTAAGCCGAGAGATTACCTCATCGCAAAGCAGGGCGAGGTTGATGAGTGGACAAATGCACTTCTTGCCGCTATCGAGGAGTTTGAAGCTGCAAAGATTGCCGTTGCTCTTAAGGGTCTTGGCGATTTCGCAGACATCTATCTTGATGCTGTTCTTGAAGAAACAGGCGAAGCCCTTATCTCCAACTTCAAGTATGGCGTAACCAACCCCGCAGAGCTTCTCAAGGGTCTTGGCGGTGCAGATGTAGTAATCGAAAAGACTGATGTAGACAGAGATGTCCTCGCAACAGGCGATAAGATTAAGGTTGGCGATAGCCTTGAGTATACTGTTGTAATCTTCGGTGATACAAACGGCGACGGCGAAATCGACCAATTCGATGCTTCTGAAATGGCTCGCTGGTATATCCGTGAGAATTTCTGGGGTGAATTTGACCAAACAGTATATAGCTACGCTGGCGATTTGAATGGCGATGGCGGATTCGATCCCTTCGATATCGAAGTAATCGACCCGATCGCAAACTTTGTAGCCGATGCTTCAACATTGGCACAGAATATCGCAGTACAATAACATTCATTGTTCCCCGATGGGGGTAACCCCATCGGGAGATTATAACACACAAAGGAGGAACCCCAATGAACAAAAGCATTAAAAAACTGGGAATAATCTTTGTGGTTGTATCCGTGCTCGTTTGTTGCTTCGCTTTCATCAGCGCAGCAGAGGGTGAGACAGTGAATGTTGGCGTTACGCTGAGCGAAACTTCGCTTCAGCCTGGCGACGAAGTAACCGTTACGGTTAATGTTTCAACAAATTACAACGCAGTTGCAATGCGTTGGCCTGTACTCTACTCCAATGCTTTTTTTGAGCTTACGGATGCTACGGTAACCGCTCCGATCAATACATTCCTCGGTGCAGATTGCCGTGTCGATACTTCAGTTAGCGATGAATTTGTTCCCGCTGAATACAAAGCCGATTATAAAGCGCTCACAATCCAATGGATCGCAGGCGCAAAGGATGGTAAGGTAGCAGCTTACAATAATCCGGCTTCAACCGCTTGCTTCACCTTTAAGCTTAAGGTTCGTGAAGACGCAACAGGTTCGGGTTCGGTTTTCGTTCCCAACGGCGGCGATTTTTACACCTCGGCTGTTGAAAGCGTTGAAGATGTAACAACTTATTATGAAGCTTCTGCTCAGTTCACCCTTGGTGAGCCTGCTGTGGCTCAGGTTAAGTCCGATGCTCCCGCAACGCCCGAAATCGTTGCGAAGGATGGCTTCAGTGTTCAGCTTAAAACTTTTGAAAACGACGAAACAACCTACATTATCGGCTTTGATGCAAAGGAAATTGTTGAAGGCGGCAAGACTTTCGATACTCAGTTCGAAGTAACCAACGGCGGCTCTTTTGAAGCACCCGAGGGCTTCGGAACAGGCAAAAAGCTTGTTCTTAAGGATAGCAGCGGCGCAACTGTCGCAACCTACACCTTCATCCTTTTTGGTGATGTTGATGGTGATGGTAAAATCACAGGTGACGATGCTACAAAAATTAAGAACCATGTTGGCAGTAAGTCAATTTTAAACGGTTGCTATTTCTATGCAGCTGATGTTAAGCCTGATATGTCAAATGCTACTATCGATGGCGATGACTTGGCTATGATGTACAACTACATGGGCGCAAATACCTCTGTTTCGACAATTTCTCAGCTCCATTTTGTCGGATAAGAATCCATAAACTCAAAACAGGTAACCACTGTTAAATTTTAAAAAACACAGGAGGAGAGTTATCTTAATGAAGCTTAACAAAAGATTGCTCGCTTTGCTTCTTTCCGTTGCGCTCATCATCGGCTCAATGGCTTTCGGCGCAAGCGCTTCAATCACTGATTACGATTCATACGATCCCAATGATAACCCCTACACCTATAAGCTCGGCCTCAAGGTTTTTGAGGTTGACGAAAACGGTGAAAAGGGTGCAGAAATCACAAACGGAAAAGTGCAACCTGGTCAGCGCATTCGTGTTGAAGTCATGGCTCAAACAAACTTCTTCACCAACACGCTCTCCGTTAACATTGCTTATTCCAACAAAACCTTTGTCCCCACAAAGCTTGACGGCACAACATATAATTACAAGGATGTTGAATCAGATGGTCTTTTAGCAGAGGTTTTCCAACCAATCTATGATAATAACCTTGCCGAAGTAGAAGGCGATTTATCTTCCGATGATTTTGCTCCTGCGCTCGGCAATATGGTTCCGCTGAATTATGGCTTTGTCGGCGGCAACAGCAACAATGCTTTCGCTTTTGCAAAGGCCGCTCCCAAGGCATGGCGTGCCGCTGACCCCACCCTTGAAGCTCCGCTTAAAAGCGACAAGGCCGGCTACAACCTCTATGTTGCTTCCTTCGGTCCTGCTGTAGACTATGAATATAGCGATGACGACGGAAACAGTTATAGTGATATTTCAGGCTCCGCAGCGATTATCACAACCTATAAGCCCGTTATGGCTTTCGATCTCACCGTTAGCAAATCCGCAACTTCGGGTTCAACTGCTGAGATTATGATTCCTGCCGATTCGGTTAAAAAATCAGGCAATACCGATGGTAACACAATCGTTGGTCGTGCTTATGACCCTGATGGTTCTTTTTATGCTACTCCCACGCTTTTATATCCTGGCGCTCCCGTCGCTCTTTATAAGGATACTTACGATGACTATGACGGAAGCTACGACCGCAAGGTTGATTTGACCGAGGCACGCCTCAGCCTTACTGTTGACGGCGAGGGTGGCACAGAACCCCCCGTTAAGCCTCTTGTTCCTGAAATCAAGGCAACCGGCTCAAACACAGTTACAACCAAGAAGTTTGACGGTGACGAAACAACTTATCTCATCGGCTTCGACGCAAAGGAAATTGTTGAAGGCGGCAAGACTTTCGATACTCAGTTCGAAGTAACCAACGGCGGCTCTTTTGAAGCACCCGAGGGCTTCGGAACAGGCAAAAAGCTTGTTCTTAAGGATAGCAGCGGCGCAACTGTCGCAACCTACACCTTCATCCTTTTTGGTGATGTTGATGGTGATGGTAAAATCACAGGTGACGATGCTACAAAAATTAAGAACCATGTTGGCAGTAAGTCAATTTTAAACGGTTGCTATTTCTATGCAGCTGATGTTAAGCCTGATATGTCAAATGCTACTATCGATGGCGATGACTTGGCTATGATGTACAACTACATGGGCGCAAATACCTCTGTTTCGACAATTTCTCAGCTCCATTTTGTTGGCTAATCTGTTAAATTTTCAAGGCGGCTGTAATGCCGCCTTGGCGATATAAATTTTTTACAGGAGGCAAATGTCTTATGAAAATGGCAAAACGCGCACTTTCGCTTTTCCTTGCTCTTGCAATGATGTTTGGCATGGTAGCGGTTGGTGCAAATGCCGGTTATACGCAACCTACAAAATTTGGTGATCTTACGAATTACAATCTGGATCCTGAAACAAACCCTTTCTCAGCAAAAATGGGTTTCACATTCTACAGATATAATTCTAAAACAGGTCTTTACAACGAAGAAATTACAGACGGAGTTGTTAATCCTGGCGAATATATCTTCGTAATGCTTAACGGCCAGACAAACTATTATATCGCAACAATGCAGGCTGTTATTCTTTATCAGAATGATACTTTCTTCAGACCTGTTATTTGCTATGATGTAAAATCGGATGATCCCGATGATTTCGAAGAATTTATTTATGCTAAAGACGCTTCTAACCTAGACGATGAAGACGTTGCTTTCGGCGTTCATCAGCTTTGGAAGAGCGAATACAGAAAACCTCAGACACCCTCACGTCTCGGTGACTATCACAGATTCGACCTTGCAGTTATTGACTTTGCGGATTTGCCTGAGCAGTCAGCATACTACGGAATGCGTTTGAAACTTCCGTGGGTTCTTCGTGGTGGTATGGATAGAGAAGACAGTTGGCACACTGCTGAGGACTGGATTGTTCCTGAGTACACCAACTTCAACTTGGTTTATTTGCAGTCTTCTTCATCAGGCGACTATTCTTACATTCCCACTTCTTATGAGCCGATTGGTGGTTTCTTCTTTAAAATTTCAGAAGATGCTAAGCCTGGCGAAACTGCAAGAATCTTCATGCCGCAGGAAAGCTTTGTTACAGCATATGACTATCCTGAAAAGTATCAGCAGACTAAACTCTCTTGGAACGGCGGTCACTACAACGGTAGCCTCAACAGCAAACTCTTCGACCCCGTCAACCGTGTTTATTACGGAGATGATCCGAAAGAGTGCTCAACTGTAATTTACGATTACTCCGACAGCGATAAGACCCTTAGAATCGCTGGTGGCGAGACTCCCTCAACACCTGCAAATTACGAAAGCGTAAACACAGCTTACAATTCAGCAAAGGCTATGTACGATGCAAAGGTTGGCAGTGCTTACCTTTACAACGATACAACCAGAAATGCCCTTAAGGCAGCTATGGATCAGTACACTTCTCTTGACAAGGCTCTTACAAGCGACCAGCAGGCAACTGTTGACGCTGTAACAACTGCTCTTAACAATGCAATGAACAACCCTGTTAAGAACGGTGCTGATTACTCAAAGCTCAGCGCAGCTATCGCAACCGCTGAAACAGAAGCAAAGAAAACTTCTGTTTACACTGCTTCAGGTATTGCAGCAATCAATGCAGCTATCGAAGCAGCAAATGCTGTTGTTGCCGCAAATTACAAGATTGACGAGCAGACAAAGGTTGACAGTGCTGTAACCGCTCTTAACGCCGCTGTTGAAGGCGCAGAGAAGTACGGCGCAGCTAACTATACAGCTCTTACTAACGCTATCGCAGCCGCTAAGGCCCTTAAAGATACAAAGGTTGGCGAGAAGTTCCTCTACACAGATGCTTCCAGAAACGCTTACCAGGCAGAGATCGATAAGGCTCAGGCAGTTGTCGATGCAGCTTATAACGCTGACAAGCAGGATACAGTCGATCAGGCTGTAACAGCTCTTGAAGCAGCTAAATCACTTCTTAAGAAGAACCCTGCTGATTTCTCAAAGATTGAAGCAGCTAAGGCAACTGTTCCCGCAGACCTTGATTCTTACACAACTGCATCTGCCGCAAAGGTTACAGAAGCAGTCGCAGCAGCTGACAATCTCATGAAGGACGATAGCCTCACAATCGAGGATCAGGCTCAGGTTGATGCAGCAGCCGCAGCAATCACCAAGGCTGTAAACGAACTTCAGAAGAAAGCAAGCAAGGCAGAACTTGCCGCAGCTATTGCTAAGCTTCCCACAGTTACCGAGGAATGTGCAACAGCTGATAGCTGGGCTAAGTACCAGGCAGCTCTTGCAGAAGCTAACCGCGTAAACGCTTTGACAGATCCCTCAGCAGAGGAAATCGCAAAGGCTACAAGCGACCTTCTTGCAGCTATCAACGGCGTTGTCGCTGATGACTGTGATTACAGCGAGCTTGATGCAACAATCGCATCAGCTGACACAAAGGTTCAGGCTGAATACACAACTAAGTCTTGGGCAAGCTTCAAGGCAGCTCTCGATGCTGCAAAAGCAGTTGAAAGAGATATGAAGCTCGATGCCGCAGGCGAGAACCAGGACAAGATTGACGAAGCTAACACAAACCTTGTTAACGCTATGAAAGCGCTTAAGAAGGCAGCTAACCTCACCGCTCTTAAGGCAGCTTATGATGCAACACCGGAGTTCAACGAAGTTTCCGCAACAACTGCAACATGGGCAGCATATCAGGAGCAGATGGCTAAGGCTAAGAGGCTCATCGATGATGCTGATCTCACAATCGACGATCAGCCCGAAATCGATCAGGTAGCAGCAGCTCTTAACGCAGCTCGTGAAGCTCTTGCAGAGCGTGCACGCTGTGACTACTCAGCAATCACAAACGCAAGCAAGCCCGAACTCGAGCAGGGCGCTTACACATTCGCATCCTGGAAGAAGTACGCTGATGCTAAGGCAGCAGCAGATGCACTTGTTGCACAGAACCTCTATCAGGACGATGCTGGCGAGAACCAGAAGGCAATCGCAGCAGCAGCAGAAGCAATCAACAAGGCTGTTTCAGAGCTTCAGCTTTCAACAGCAGCCGTAACTGATGTTGCTTTCGATGCTTCCGAATATTATGCAGTTGGCGCAATGGAATACAAGTTCACTGTTTCCACCGCTGACGGCGCACCCAACAAGCTCAGAATCGTATATCCTGACGGTTTGACCACATCTTTCGACAGAAAGCGTGCAACAATCGAAACTAAGGATGGTTACGAGGTTTGGACTCTTACTCTTACTCTTCCCGCAGGCGAATACAAGGTTCTTGCTCGCTTCGGTAAGGATTGGGAGAAGAACGACAAGGGCTTCGAGGTTGCTTATGCAAAATACAACAAGGATGTAACATTCGTTGTTAACGGCGAGGGCAGCAACGCTGAGGTTTCAGTTGGCGAGCTTGTTAAGTTCACCGTATCTGTTCCCAACGATGGTCTCAAGAAGATCCGTATCTACTATGAGAACACAGGCGTTTACTCAACCTATGACATCGCTGACGGCACTGTAAATGGTGATAATGTTGAATTCAACATCTATCGTATCTACAGAAAGGCCGGCACGGATTCAATCCGCCTTGATGTTAAGACTGAGTCAGGCTGGACTTCAACCGTCGCTAACGTAACTGTTACTTGCGCATAAGTTGAATTTGCTCACGCAAATCTCCGCTGATACGGCATATTAAGCGGCAAGCTCCGTGAACCGCTGTTCAGCTAACCGCAAACAAACGGTTAAAATCAAATAACAATCAACGCTCCAAGGCTAACCCCTTGGGGCGTTTTTTTGTTGCCCGTCAGGGGAGAGTGAACAAGAGGGTAATAGCTTGTGTGGGCATGAGTGGGTGTGGGCGAGGAAGTGTGTGTGATGGAGGCTATGGGGTGTGAGAGCGAGGAGGTGAGGGGGCGTGTGGGGTGAGTGGATGAGTGTGAGTGGATGAGTGTGAGTGGGTGAGCGTGGGTGGGTGTTTGGTGTGTGGGAG
>CAYQRS010000070.1:0-9044 GCA_964419825.1 uncultured Eubacteriales bacterium | reverse complement strand
TTGCATAAGCGGAGCGGATGCCGCTCTTGCCCATAATCAAGCCTGCTGTCGGGAAATCAGGACCTTTGATATATTCCATAAGCTCGGCAACCTCGGCATCGGGGTTATCGATAAGGTAACACATCGCATCCACAACCTCACCAAGGTTATGAGGAGGAATGTTTGTTGCCAAAACGACGGCAAAACCGATTGAGCCGTTGACCAAAAGGTTCGGTATTCTGGAGGGCAAAACAGTCGGCTCTTTAAGACGGTCATCGTAGTTGGAAACAAAATCAACGGTATCTTTATCAATATCGGTGAGCATTTCCATTGAGATTTTGCTCATTCTCGACTCTGTGTAACGGTAAGCAGCAGGCGGATCACCATCGATTGAACCGAAGTTACCGTGACCGTCAACAAGAGTGTAACGCATTGAGAACCACTGAGCCAAACGAACCATTGCATCGTAAACCGAGGCATCACCGTGAGGGTGATAGCGACCCAGAACAGCACCGACTGTATCGGCGCATTTACGGAACGGCTTATCGGGATAAAGGGTGTTCTCATGCATTGTGTAGAGAATGCGTCGGTGAACCGGCTTCATACCGTCACGAACATCGGGCAAAGCACGGGAAGTAATAACCGACATCGAATAATCCAAAAAGGATTTGCGCATCTCATTATTGATTTCGACATTGATGATTTTTTGGTTAGCTAATGATTCTGCATCAAAACCCATTATTATTCACCAGTGGGGAGTACCGCAGCGGCGCTCCCCTCCTTATCTTAATTTTTTATTGCACCTTTTACTTTAGGCGGCAATTATCAATCTACGGGGAAGAATGCGGCATGAACTGCGGCAACAGCCTTGTCAGCCTTATCTGCATCGATGAGAACTGAAATCTTGATTTCGCTTGTTGCGATCATCTGAATGTTGATGTCCTTCTCAAAGAGAGCCTCAAACATTTTTGATGCTGTGCCGGGGTGAGTTTCCATGCCTGCACCGACAACGGAGATTTTTGCAACATTTGTGTCGCAAGTGATGCTGCCGTCTTCAAGATCAAATGAATTCTTGATGATTTCAACAGCCTCTTCGCCGTGAGCCTTGCTTACAGTGAAGGTGATATCCTTTGTGTTATCTCTGCCGACTGACTGAAGAATGATGTCAACATTGATGTTCTTTGCGGCAAGCTTATCGAAAAGCTTGAATGCAATGCCGGGAGTGTTCGGTACGCCGATAACTGAAATACGGGCAACGTCGGTATCCTTAGTGACACCTCTGATTAACATTTTTTCCATTTTTACATTCTCCTTAACAATTGTGCCGGGTACTCTTTTAAGGCTTGAAAGAACCTCTACCTCGACATTGTATTTCTTAGCCATTTCTACGCTGCGGTTGTTCAAAACCTGTGCGCCGAGTGTTGCAAGCTCAAGCATCTCGTCATAAGTGATTTCCTGAAGCTTCTTTGTGCCCTCGACCTTGCGGGGGTCTGCTGTGTAGACACCTTCAACATCGGTGAAGATTTTGCAACGGTCTGCACGGAGTGCCGCTGCGATTGCAACTGCGCTTGTATCAGAGCCGCCTCTGCCGAGCGTTGTAATATCATCAAAGCGGTTAATGCCTTGGAAGCCTGCAACGATAACGATGTTGCGCTTGCCGATTTCCGCTTTAAGACGCTCAGGCTCAATCTTCTTGATTCTTGCCGAACCGTAAACGCTGTTTGTTCTGAAGCCTGCCTGCCAGCCCGAAAGAGAAATTACGGGGTAGCCCATTGCTTCGATTGCCATTGCGAGCAGTGAGCTTGACATCTGCTCACCTGCGCTGAGTAAAGCATCCATTTCACGCTTGGATGCCTTCGGGTTAATCTCGGCAGCCTTTTCGATAAGGTCGTCCGTTGTATCGCCCTGAGCGGAAACAACCGCAATAACATCATTACCCTCTTCATAAGAATCGGTGATGATTGAGGCAACGTTCCTGACTCTTTCAGCGTTGGCAACGGAGCTGCCGCCGAATTTCATTACTATCAATCCCATTTATGAAAACCTCCTGTAAATATACCTGAATAAAGCGAAAAACAATATCAGTTTATTTGAAAAATCAATAATCCGTTACACGAATCACGCTGCCGACCTCAATGCCTGATTTTTCGGCACGCTCATCGAACTCACGCTGAGTGAGTGCCGAAGTGATGAAGCCAAGCTCATTTTCTGCCGAGCCATCGTATGTGAGGTACTCAACCTCGCCGAAGAATTCGGCAACGCTTGCCTTTGCGGCGGCAACATCGTCACACTTTGCACGAACAAAGAAGCTGTGCTTAATGTCACGGTAATCAACAACATAATCAGCAACGCTGTCATCCCAGCCGAAGTGCTTACGGCGCTGAGTGTGCTTGGCACAATCGATAACATCGGCAACAACTGCGCTTGCTGTGGGCAGCTTGCCTGCGCCCCTGCCATAGAAAACGACATCGCCGATTGCATCGCCACGAACAAGGATTGCGTTGAATACATCATCAACACCTGCGAGCTGGCTGTGGCTCTGAATGAAGGCAGGCGAAACCATAATGCTGATTTTGCCGTCGCCATAGCGAGTTGCTCTGCCGATGAGCTTGATAACGCCACCCCAAGCCTTTGCATATTCAACATCGGCAAGGGTGATTTTTGTGATACCCTCGGTATAGACCTCATCGGGATAAACGTGGTTACCAAAGCAAAGCGAAGCGAGAATACAAATCTTACGGCAAGCATCCTTACCCTCAACATCGGCCGAGGGATCACGCTCTGCATAGCCGAGCTGTTGAGCAAGCTTCAGTGCATCCTCAAAGCTCATTGAATCGTTAATCATTTTGGTGAGGATGAAGTTGGTTGTGCCGTTAAGGATACCTGCGATTTCATCAATCTCGTTAGCGGCAAGGCACTGGCTGATGGGGCGGATAATCGGAATACCGCCGCCTACGCTTGCTTCGAAAAGGAAGTTAACGTTATGCTCCTGAGCGATTTTGAGCAAATCGTAGCCTTTTGCGGCAACAAGCTCTTTGTTTGAGGTTACAACGCTCTTACCAGCCTTAAGGCAATCGGAAACGAAGCTGAATGCAGGGTTAACGCCGCCCATTGTTTCGACAACGATGCCGATTGTTTCATCGTTAAGGATGTCTTTGAAATCCTTGGTGAAAAGCGACTCGTTCTCGTCACCCGGGAAATCACGCAAATCGAGAATACGGGTGACCTTCATTTCGTCCTGCATGCTGCGTTTGACGATGCTTGAATTGTTCTTCTTAAGGACCTCGACAACGCCTGAACCGACAACGCCGTAGCCCATAACTGCAATGTTCATATTTGTTCCTCCGAAGGGTTAATTTTGAATAAAGCTTGAATTCAGATACCATTTATCCACTATTCCTCAGTATTATAACACATTATAACAATATAATAAAGAGATATTATAAATTTTTTGCAACTTTTAGTGAAAAAAATTGCAAAATTCAGCAGAAGATAAATGTGCAAAACAGCGAAAATGCCGCTCAAGCAATTACGCTCAAGCGGCATTCGTTGATTATTTTGAAAAGCACGGCAACAGCCGACAAATCACAGCCCCTTAAAGATAAGGACTTTTAACTGATTTATCAATCCTCAATAGCGGCTTTTGCAGAGAAGGTCTTGCGGATTTTTTCGTAATTTTCGGGCGAGAATTTGGGCGTACGGTCATAATAATAGAGTCCGTTCTGCTCCTGCTCAACGTTGGTGAGCTGAGTGTAGCAGTAAGCGCAAATCTCCTTGTTATCGAGCAGAGCCTTTGTCTGAGCGCACATACGGTCAACAGCCTCCTGCTCATCCTTGGGCATTGAGCCGTAGCCCCAGCCGTTTTCCATACCCGGTGCCCACCAAACTCCGCCGTATTCGCTTACGAAATAAGGCTGACCGCCGTAATGCTGTCTTTCGGGCCAAGGCTCATGGATAACGCCGTTATCAAGGTCAAGCTTATCGAACAGCTCCTTGAACTTGACAGGATCGCCCTCATATTCGTGAATATCGTAAACATCAGTCATAACATGGAAGTTACCGCTTGTATCGATGCAGGGACGGGTGTTATCGGCAGCCTTTGTGATAAGGTAGATGCCGCTGAACACATCATCGGACTGCTGTCTGCCAAACATATTCCAGCTCTCGTTAAATGGACACCAGCCGACGATTGCGGGGTGGCTGTAGTCACGGTCGATTTCCTCAAGCCATTCGGGAGCAAACTGAGCAAGTGCGGCAGATTCGGTGTGGTTAATGCCCCAGTTGCCGTATTCGCCCCAAACAATGTAGCCCATACGGTCACAATGGTAAAGGAAGCGCTGTTCAAAAACCTTTTGGTGGAGTCTTGCGCCGTTGAAGCCTGCGGCAAGTGAAAGCTCAATATCCTTAACCAAGGCTTCATCGGTGGGAGCGGTATAGATACCATCGGGATAGAAACCCTGATCGAGAACAAGACGCTGATAAACCTTTTTGCCGTTAATGCACATACAATGGTCTTTGATTGAAATTGTGCGGATACCGAAATAGCCCTTTGCCTCGTCAATGACCTCGCCGTTTTTGAGAAGCTCATATTTGAGGTCATAAAGCTGACCATTGCCAACCTCCCAGAGGTGAACCTCATCAACAGCAAGGGTGACGTTAACTGTGTTGCAGGTTACATCAGCACAAGCTGTGCCAACCTCACGGTCGCCGTAATAAGCGGTGAGCTGAACCTCAACGCCGTTTATATCGCCCTCAACATAGAGATCGCAGTTGATAACGCCGCTCAAATCAGCGGTTTTGATTTTTGAGTTTTTGATATATGTATCGGCAACCTGCTCGATCCAAACAGTCTGCCAAATACCTGTTGTGCGAGTGTAATCGCAGTTGTGCGAATAGAAATCCTCGCACTGCTTACCTCTGGGCTGACCGCCGGGAAGCATCAGGTCAACGGCATTGACAACGATGGTGTTTTCACCGTCAACAACAGCCTTCGTAATATCAAGAGCAAAGCCAACATAGCCGCCCGTGTGCTTGGGGAACTCAACGCCATTTACCCAAACGGTTGTAACATAGTCGCAGGCCTCAAGGTGAAGCAGAGTTCTGCCCTCGCCCTTTGTGAGGTTAACCTTGCGGCGGTACCAAACGGAATGCATAAAATCCTTGTAATTTATGCCCGAAAGCTCACTTTCGGGGCAGAAAGGAACAGTAATTTCCTTGGAATAAGCAGCATCGTCAGCGAACATTTTTCTCTCCTTGCCGCTGTTGCCGAAATCAAATTCAAACTCCCACTGTCCGTTCAGGTTAATGAAGCTGTCACGAACAAACTGAGGGCGTGGATATTCGGGGCGTGGAATTGAGTTGCACATAATTTATTCTCCTTAAAATTATTTTTTTGTATCAAGCAGGCTGTTCTTTTCGTTCCAAAGAGCCTGCGATAAATCAACATAATATTTGTGGGGGTTTTCAAAGCGAGTAACCTCATCCCAAAGCGTGCCGACCTGCTCCTTGCAGAAATCCTGAAGCTCTTTCAGAGTGCGGTGCTTATAGACACATTTTCCGCCGTCGAAAACCTGCTCCTGCAAGGGCTTTGCGGTGAAATCGCCAACGGTTTTTCGCTTCCAAGTATAAACAGGATCGAACAGCTCATACGGAGTATCGGAATTGATTATTTCATCACGCAGAGTTATCACATCGGCAATCGCCTTGCCGCTTGCGTTGTCGTAAAGCCGCCAAACATTCTTGAAGCACGGCGTTGTGATTTTGCCGACATTTTCGCTGATTTTGATTTTGGGAACCATTTTGCCGTTCTGCTCAATCGCCGCAAGCTTATAAACGCCGCCGAAAACAGGAGCGGAGGAGGCAGTAATCAACCTCTCGCCAACGCCGAAGGAATCGACCTTTGCGCCCTGGATGAGCATATCACGGATAATGAATTCATCAAGTGAATTCGATGCCACAATCGAGCAATCCTCAAAGCCTGCTTCATCGAGCATCTTGCGAACCTTTTTGGAAAGGTAGGTAATATCGCCGCTGTCGATTCTGACACCCTTCGGGCGGAAGCCACGGGGCAGAACCTCACGCTTGAACGCCTCAATCGCATTGGGAACGCCGCTTTTGAGAACATTGTAGGTATCAATCAAAAGCGTGCAGTTATCGGGATATTCTCTTGCGTAAGCGCAGAAGGCTTCAAGCTCGCTGTCAAACATCTGAACCCAGCTATGAGCCATTGTGCCGAGGGCAGGAATATCGAAATCACGCTCACTCATTGCACAGGCTGTGCCGACACAGCCGCCGATATAAGCGGCTCTTGCGCCGTAAATTGCGCCGTCAAAGCCCTGCGCACGGCGTGAGCCAAATTCCATAACAGCTCTGCCGTCTGCGGCACGAACAATTCGGTTTGCCTTGGTTGCAATAAGGCTCTGGTGGTTAATGCAAAGCAAAACCATCGTTTCGATAAGCTGCGCCTGAATCACTGGACCACGCACGGTCACGATAGGCTCTCCCGGAAAAATCGGTGTACCCTCGGGAACTGCCCAAACATCGCAGGTGAACTCGAAATTGCGCAGATAATCGAGGAACTCCTCGTCAAAGCCCTTTTTGCGGAGCATTGCAATATCGTTCTCGCTGAAAACAAGCGATTCAAGGTATTCAACAAGCTGATGAACGCCTGCCATAATAGCAAAGCCGCCGTCATCAGGAACGGTGCGAAAAAACATATCAAAAACAGCCACGGTGTCCTTTAAGCCGTTATTGAAATATCCCTTCGCCATTGTCAGCTCATAAAAATCCATCAAAGCGGTCAGATTGCGTCCGCTTTCGCCGTCACGTTTAAAAGCCATAAATACCCCCATAAAGGTTTTATTTAAATATTTATTGTTTTAATTATATCACAAACGGAGCATAATACAACCATTAAGCGAAAATAATTTAATATACTATTTGTATAACAACATAATGATTTTGCATAGCAACATCGGCTCACAGATTCTCAAAAATTGCTATTGACTTTGCGCCTGCTTGTGTTATAATAGCCTCGACCTCACAAAGCACGGCAAGGTAAGAGCTTGCTTTGCCCGAAGGCTTCGTAACACCGTGCGGCTGTGCCACAGCCTCGGCTCTGCTTTTTTTAAAAGCAACCAATCTCGCCGCAAGCTTGAGCCATATTGTGCCGCCGTCTTTATTTTTCAGGAAGCAATCGGCGCTTGCCGAGCATAAAGGTGAATTTAGTGGCGGTTACTTGCACATAGCAGTGCTTACGGCAAGAGGTTATTCAAGTAGACAGCAAGGCATATTTGCACGAAAAATTCTGCAATCCCCGTCAAAACGATTCTTTGATAATATACAATTTGTTTAATACAAGGTGTGATTTTAATGCGTATCAGGAAGCAAAACTTAGGTGATAAAAACATAGTCGGCGCTCGTGTCGAGCAGTTACGCAAGCAACTCGGCTTAAAGCAAAAGGATTTGCTGACCCAACTTCAGGTCAACGGAATCGATTTGACCTCATCGGGACTTTCAAAGCTTGAAGGTCAGCTTCGCTGTGTTAACGATATTGAATTGGTCGCACTTTCAAAGGTTCTCAATGTCAGCGTTGATTGGCTGCTTGGCTTGCAGACCGACGCTTAAAATAATAAATTATGCCCTCTTACTTTAACGGTAAGAGGGCTTTTTCATTTGCCTATAACCAATGTTTTCGCAACCGCCAAAGCCTCTCTCGCACAGCAGGGAAAGACCGAATACCACATCGTTGAGCTGTGGGAATGAGTTGCATTTTTCAAGCCGACACGCTCGGATAAATATTGCGCACGAAAAATATGATACTCATTGCTCACAAACGCAACGGTATATTCGCCATTAAAGCGTTCATCGAGGAGCTGCTTGGTGAAGAGAAAATTCTCATAAGTGCTTGTCGATTTTTCCTCTTTGATTATCCGCTGAGCATCAACGCCGCAGGTCAAGAGATAACGTTCCATTGCCAGAGCCTCGGTTATGCTCTCCTGCGCACCCTGACCACCGCTGACAACAATAACGGCATCTTCATTCTTGTTGCAGATTTCAACAGCCGCATCGAGCCTGTTTTTTAGTCCAACGGTCAATTTTTCGCCCCTTATACCGCAGCCGAGGACAATCACGGCATCTTCATTGCCTGTCACCGTATCGTTCATTCCGTAGCCGAAAAGCGCAATAATCACAGCAATCACAACGCAAATTCCACCGCCGAAAACGCCTTTGAGCCATTTCGGAGCTTTTCCGCCGAAGCTTGCAAGCAAAATCAGCGCCAAGCTGATTGCAAATGTTATGATTATGCCGAGGTTCATATTGGATGTCACAGTCAGGAGTAGGGCATCAGCCGCCAAAAATGCACCTGAAACATACATCACGGTTTTCAGAAATTTCTTTTCCATTTACTCATCTCCCATCGAGGAATAATATAACATCCATTTATTACAAAAAGGTAAAAAATAACGCAATTTTTGCAAAAGAAAAAGCCTAAAACAGCTTTCACTGTTTTAGGCTTGAATTGTAAGCAGTTAATTATTCGTTGATTGAAGTAACAACGCCTGAACCAACTGTACGGCCACCCTCACGGATAGCGAAGCGGAGACCCTCTTCGATAGCGATGGGAGTGATAAGCTCAACGTTCATAACAACGTTGTCGCCGGGCATGCACATCTCTGTGCCTTCGGGAAGGCTGATAACGCCTGTAACGTCAGTTGTTCTGAAGTAGAACTGAGGACGATAGTTGTTGAAGAAAGGTGTGTGACGGCCGCCTTCATCCTTTGAAAGAACGTAAACCTGACCGCTGAACTTTGTGTGGGGGTTGATTGAGCCGGGCTTTGCAAGAACCTGACCACGCTCAATCTCGCTTCTCTGGATACCACGGAGAAGAGCACCGATGTTGTCGCCAGCCTCAGCATAATCGAGGAGCTTGCGGAACATTTCGATACCTGTAACAACAGTCTTTCTTCTCTCTTCGGTAAGACCGATGATTTCAACTTCTTCTGAAGTGCGAAGCTGACCACGCTCAACTCTACCTGTAGCAACAGTACCACGACCTGTGATTG
>CAYQRS010000069.1:0-9052 GCA_964419825.1 uncultured Eubacteriales bacterium | reverse complement strand
GTATATACGGAGGCAACTATGCTATCTCAAAAGCTTGAAAGAATATTGCCGCTCGTTCAAAAGCCGGGCAGATACACAGGCGGCGAGTTGAACAGCGTTGTTAAAAACGCAGACGAGGTTGATATACGCTATGCGTTCTGTTTCCCCGATACTTATGAAATAGGTATGTCGCACCTCGGAATTAAAATACTGTATTCTCTTGTAAACGAAAGGGAGGATGCTTGGTGTGAGCGTGTGTTCGCACCTTGGGTCGATATGGAGGAGCAGATGCGCAAAAACGACATCCTCCTTTACGGCTTGGAAAGCGGCGATCCAATCAAGGATTTCGATTTGATTGGCTTTACGCTTCAGTACGAAATGAGCTATTCCAATGTTTTGAATATGCTTGATTTGGCAGGACTTCCGATTTACGCAAAGGACAGAACTGCTCTCACGCCACTTGTTATAGCGGGCGGTCCTTGCGTTTGCAATGCCGAGCCGATGGCGGATTTCTTCGATTTAATGCTCCCCGGTGAGGGCGAGGAGGTTACGAACGACCTCATCGATTTGCTGAAGGAGCATAAGAAAAAAGGCTCAACAAAGCAGGAGTTTTTGCTTGAAGCCGCAAAAATCCAAGGCGTTTATGTGCCGTCGCTTTATGAGGTTGATTACAATGATGACGGAACAGTCAAATCAATCACCGCCACAGGCACAGCACCCGAAAAGACGAAGAAGCGCATTGTCAGCGATTTGGATAATATGTATTTCCCCAAGGATTTCATCGTGCCGTCAATCGAGATCGTTCACGATAGGTCTGTTGCGGAAATTTTCCGTGGCTGTATTCGTGGCTGCCGCTTCTGTCAGGCAGGCTACATTTACCGCCCGATTCGTGAAAAAAGCGCAGGCGTAGTTAACCGTGATTGCATCAATATTTGCAAATCCACGGGCTATGATGAGGTTTCGCTCTGCTCATTAAGCACAAGCGATTACACTCATCTTGAGGAGCTGCTCAATCTCTTGCTCGATTGGACCGAAAAGGACAGAGTGAACATTTCTCTGCCATCGCTCCGTGCCGATAATTTCTCAAAGGAATTATCCGAGCGGCTTGCTTCCGTGCGCCGAAGCGGTCTTACCTTTGCCGCAGAAGCAGGCACACAGCGTATGCGTGATGTTATAAACAAAAACATCACTGAGGAAGAAATCCTTTCTGCCGCACGCAAGGCGTTTGAAAGCGGTTGGACAAGCGTTAAGCTTTATTTTATGCTCGGCTTGCCGACCGAAACAGACGAGGATATTGTTGCCATCGCACAGCTTGCACAAAAGGTTGTCGATGAATTTTACCGCAACCCCAACAAGCCCAAGGGCAAGGGCGTTACGGTCAGCATAAGCGTTGCGCCTTTTGTGCCCAAGCCCTTTACGCCTTTCCAATGGGAGGCACAAAACACAAAGGAGGAGCTTCTCCGCAAGCAACAGCTCATCATCAGCAGCCTTACAAGCCGCAAAATTTCACTCACTCGCCATAACACAGATATGTCATTCTTGGAGGGTGTATTCGCAAGGGGCGACCGCAGGCTTTCCGCTGTTATCGAAACCGCTTGGAGAAAGGGCTGTAAGCTTGATGGCTGGGATGAGTGCTTCCGCCTTGACGATTGGATGCAGAGCTTTGAGGATTGCGGCATTGATCCTGCTTTTTATGCAGGCAGAGAACGCTCCTTGGACGAGGTTCTGCCGTGGGATCACCTTGATTACGGCGTAACCAAGAGCCATTTGATCAGAGAGCACGATAAGGCTTACAACAACGAAACAACGCCGCATTGCCGCCAAAAATGTTCGGGATGCGGAGCAAATAAATTGAACGGAGGCGAATGTGATGCGATGCGTAAGAGTAATGCTTGCTAAAAAGGGCAGAGCAAAATATTGGTCGCACCTCGATGTGCAACGCCTTATGATGCGTGCTGTTCGCCGTGCAAATATCGATTTGTGGTATACCGAGGGCTTCAATCCTCACCCTTATTTGACCTTCGCCTTGCCGCTTCCCCTCGGCGTTGAAAGCGAGGGCGAGCCTGTTGACATCCGCCTTGAGGGCGAGATGACGGAGGAAGAAGTCAAAAACAGGCTCAACGCAACTCTGCCTGTTGGCATTGAGGTTATCAGCGTTGAAGAACCGAAGCATAAATGCGCCGAAATCGCTTTCGCAAGCTATGACATAACTGTTTACAATACCGACGGTCTTGCTCAAAGGATTACCGAGGCACTCGCAAGCGGCAATCTCCCTGCTGAAAAGCTCGGTAAAGCAGGCAGAAAAAAGGTTGCAAAGCAAATCAACGTTGCGGAAATGATGGGCGAATATACTGTTGAGGATTTGGGCGAATTCGTTAAAATCTCAGTTATTCTCGCCGCAGGCAACACCAAAAACGCAAGCCCGTTCCTGCTCCTTGAAGCGGTCGGCAATGTGATTGGTGAAGCGGTTGAATACAAATCCGTTATGAGAAAAAATCTTTTGACAGAAAATTTAGAGAAATTTTAAAAAACACTTGCATTTTGTCTTGATTTATGTTAATATATCAAGGCGTTTGTAATCCGTCTGAATCCACAGACGGGGATTGATGCACAAAAACATTAAAGCAGACGGTCCTCTTTCGCTTTTACGATACGAACGTCGGTTAAACTATTATGGAGGAAACAAAAATGGACGCATTAAAGCTCATCGCTCAGGACAGCATCAAAGCTGATAAGCCTGTAGCAAAAGTCGGTGACACAGTTCGTGTCGATGTTAAAATTCGTGAAGGTGACCGTGAAAGAATTCAGGCTTTCGAGGGCACAGTTATCGCTCACAAGGGCAGCGGTGTTTCAGAAACCTTTACAGTTCGCCGTGTTGCATACGGTGTAGGTGTAGAGAGAGTTTTCCCTGTTCACAGCCCCAACGTTGCAGCTGTTACAACAATTCGCCACGGTAAGGTTCGCAGAGCAAAGCTCTACTATCTTCGTGACCGTGTTGGTAAGGCAGCAAAGGTTAAGCAGGATATTAAATAATTCTGTAATATTCAAACAAAATTCGGAACAAGTCTTGTACTTGTTCCTTTTTTTTGTTATAATGTATTTTGAGTATTTTTATTTAAGTTTAAAATGGTGACGGTTTGAAGATTACGGAATATCAAAAACAATACGAGGTTAAGCGCCCGAGGTCTTACACCCGTGCCGTGAGCGTGTTCGATTGGTTGCAATCAATCGTTATTGCGGTTACGGTCTTGTTTGTTGTGTTTTGCTTTCTTGTCCGTCCCGTTTGCGTCAGCGGCGATTCTATGAACCCAACACTGAACAGCAACGATTGGCTTCTGGTCTCCGCCTTCGATAAAGCGCCGCAAAACGGCGAAATTGTTGTTGCAACTCAGCCTGTCGAAACGCAGTCGAAAGAGCCGATTATCAAGCGAGTTATCGCCGTTGCAGGTCAGCAGGTCTATATTGATTTTGAATTGGGCGCTGTTTATGTTGACGGCGTGTTGCTTAAAGAGCCGTATATTGCCGAGCGAACCTACCGTAGCTTCGATGTTGAGTTTCCGCTCACCGTGCCCGAGGGCTATGTGTTTGTTATGGGCGATAACCGTAACGATTCTTTGGACAGCCGCTCAACTCGTGTCGGTCTGATTGATGAACGCTATATCCTTGGCAAGGTTGTTTGCCGTGTGTTTCCGTTTAAATCGATAGAGTATCGCAATTATACTCAGGAGGAATAAAAATGAACGAAGAAAAGAATGAAGTAATAACCGAGCAGGAAGAAAAAAGCAAGCCGGTTCAAAGCCTTGTTGAAATCGTTTCAATCGTCGCAAGCTCGATGATTGCGATTATGCTGCTGTTCACCTTTGTGTTCCGTGTTGTCGGCGTAAGCGGTCCGTCAATGCAAAACACCCTGCATAACGGCGATTGGCTTTTGGTTTCCGCATTCTTAACCGAGCCTGAGCGTGGCGATATTGTTATTGTAACTCAGCCGAATTCATTCGATGAGCCGATTGTTAAGCGAGTTATCGCAGTTGGCGGTGATACGCTGGATATTGATTTTTCAACGGCAACGGTTTATGTCAACGGCGAAGCAATCGATGAGCCTTATCTCGGCTCGCCGACAACGAATGATGAATACGGCTGGCAGTACCCGCTCACAATCCCCGAAGGCGAGGTTTTCGTTATGGGTGACAACCGTCAACATTCAACGGATAGCCGCTCGCAGGCAATCGGTATGATTGATAACGATTATATTTTAGGTAAAGTTATGGTCAGAATTGCGCCGATAAATACCTTTAAATTCTTTGGTGGTCACGATTATGAATGATACACAAAAACAGGTTGTTCAATGGTTTCCCGGTCACATGGCAAAAACAAGGCGGCTCATCAAAGAGAGCCTTTCGATGGTTGATGCCGTTACCGAGCTGCTTGATGCAAGAGTGCCGATGAGTAGCCGCAATCCTGAGCTTGACGAGATGACGGGTTCAAAGCCTCGCATTGTTTTGCTCAACAAGTGCGATATGGCAGATGAGCGTGCAACCGCTCAATGGCTCAATTATTTTAATAATCAAGGAGTTGCCGCCTTGGCAGTCGATTGCCGCAGCGGTAAAGGGCTTAAAAATTATCATCCGCTTGTTCGCAAAATCCTTGCCGATAAGATAAAATCGAACGAAGAAAAGGGTATGGTCGGTAAAGCACTGCGTGTTATGGTTGTTGGCATACCGAACACGGGCAAATCCTCCTTCATTAACCGTATGGCAGGCGCTAACAAGGCAAAGGTTGCGGATAAGCCCGGTGTTACAAGGCACAATCAGTGGTTCAATATCGGCAACGGCATCGAGCTGCTTGACACCCCAGGTGTCCTCTGGCCAAAGTTTGATGACCCCAAGGTAGGCGATAGGCTCAGCTTCATCGGCTCGGTCAAGGATGAGGTTGTTGATGCCGAAACGATGGCTGTTCGCCTCATTGAGGTGCTTGCCAAGGATTATAAGCCGCTTCTGCTTGAACGCTATAAATTGGGCGATATTGACGGCTTGGAGGATTATGAAATCCTTGAGCTGATCGGCAAAAAGCGTGGAATGCTTATGGGCGGCGGCTGTATTGATACCGAGCGTGCCGCCAACACTCTGCTCGATGAATACCGTGCAGGGCGCTTAGGTAAAATTACGCTTGAAAGGCCGTGATAAAATGCCTGATTACAACTATGAGCTTCTCGCTTGCGAAAAGGGCTTTAAAAGCATTTGCGGTGTTGATGAAGCAGGCAGAGGTCCACTTGCAGGACCGGTTTGTGCCGCTGCCGTCATTTTGCCGCAGGGCATCGTGATTGAGGGGCTCAACGATTCCAAAAAGCTTACCGAAAAAAAGCGTGAAAAGCTTTACGATATAATAATCGAAAACGCATTGAGCTGGTCTGTTGCGTTTGCCGATGAAAAGGAAATTGACGAAATCAACATCCTTCAGGCAACCTTTCTTGCAATGAAGAGGGCTGTCGAGGGCTTGGATATTAAAGCAGATTATGCCTTGGTTGACGGCAACCGTATGCCTCCGCTTTCAATCGGCGGCGAAACAATCGTCAAGGGCGATTCGCTGAGTATGAGCATTGCCGCCGCCTCTGTTTTGGCAAAGGTCACAAGGGATCGTCTGATGCTCGAAATCGATAAGCAGTACCCACAGTATCAGTTCGCAAAGCACAAGGGCTATGGTACGGCTTTACATTACCAAATGCTTGAACAGTTTGGCGTTTCGCCTGTTCACAGGCTCAGCTTTTTGAAAAAGATATTATGAATTTTAACCGCATAAAAGGCGATAAAGGCGAAAGCTTTACCGCAAAACAGCTTAAAAAACGGGGATATAAAATTGTTGAATGTAATTATTCGTGCCGCTTCGGTGAGATTGATATAATTGCACGCAACAAGGAATATATCTGTTTTGTTGAGGTTAAAACACGCAGCTCAAACGGTTGGGGACGACCTGCCGAGGCGGTGGATTACCGCAAACAGCAGCGTATTTTAATCACCGCTCAGCATTATCTGGCTTCTGCTCCCTCTAATCTGCAGCCTCGCTTCGATGTTGCGGAGGTTATAACCGAGGATGACGGAATAAAGGATTTTAATTATATAGAAAATGCTTTCGGAGAATAAATCAAAGGTGGTCTTTACTATGATGTACACAAGCACAAGGGATAATTCAGTTCGTGTTACTGCTGCTCAGGCTATTGCAGGCGGTATTTCAAAGGACGGCGGACTTTATGTTCCCACCGAAATTCCCTCGCTTTCATTCGATGAAATCAAAGCGATGGTCGGCAAATCTTATCAGGAGAGAGCAACTGCTGTTCTTTCAAAATATCTCGGCGATTTTACCGTTGAAGAGGTTGCCGAATGTGTAAGCGGCGCTTACGGCGGCGGTAAGTTCAGCAGCGAAAAGGTTGCTCCTGTCGTCAAGGTTGATGATTCGGCTTTTGCTCAGGAGCTTTGGCACGGTCCGACCTGCGCTTTCAAGGATATGGCTTTGCAGATTTTGCCGCATTTGCTCACAAAATCCGCCGCAAAAACAGTTGGCGATAAGCAAATCGTAATTCTCGTTGCAACATCGGGCGACACAGGTAAGGGCGCTCTTGAGGGCTTTAAGGATGTGCCGAATACAAAAATTCTCGTATTCTATCCCTCTGACGGCGTAAGCGTTATGCAGAAGCTTCAGATGGTTACTCAAGAGGGTGCAAATGTCGGCGTCAGCGCAATCAAGGGCAACTTTGATGATGCTCAAAGCGGCGTTAAATCAATCTTCACCGATAAAGCCGTTGCCGAGCTTCTCGACAAAAACGGTATGCAGTTCTCCTCAGCCAACTCAATCAACTGGGGCAGACTTGCTCCCCAAATCGTTTACTATGTTTCCGCTTACTGTGACCTTGTTGAGCAGGGCGTGATCAAAGTCGGCGATCAAATCAATGTCTGCGTTCCGACGGGTAACTTCGGCAACATCCTTGCCGCTTATTATGCAAAGCAAATGGGCTTGCCTATTGATAAGCTCATTTGTGCATCCAATGCAAACAATGTTCTTACCGATTTCCTCACAAGCGGAACTTATGACCGTAACCGCTCCTTCTTCACAACAATTTCTCCGTCAATGGATATTCTTATTTCGTCTAACCTCGAACGCTTGCTCTATATCCTGAGCGGCGGTGATGATAAAAAGGTCGGCGGTTATATGGCTCAGCTTGCCGCAGAGGGCAAATACACGGTTGACAGCGATATTCTTGCAAAAATCAAGGCAACCTTCGCCGCAGGCTGCTGTGACGATGAGCAGACTAAGGCAACAATCGGTTCTACATACAAGAACAAGCATTACCTTGCCGATACTCATACTGCTGTTGCACTCAAGGTTTACGATGATTACCGCAAGGCAAGCGGCGACAATAAGCCCACGGTTGTTTCTTCAACCGCTTCACCCTATAAGTTCACTGCAAGTGTGCTTTCGGCAATCGATGCTTCTCTTGTCAAGGGTGAGGAATATGAGCTGACAAGCGTGCTCGCTTCAACAACAGGAACAGAATGTCCGCCTCAGCTTATCGGTCTTGAAAAGAAGCCCGTTCGCTTCAGCGAGGTTATCGAAAAAACCGAGATGCAAAAGGCTGTTTTCGATATGCTCGGCATTAACTAAATTTCAGAAAGGCGAAGATAAAATGTCGCTTTTTGCTCTTGGAGATACCCATTTGTCCTTCGGCGTGCAAAAGCCGATGGATATTTTCGGAGGATGGCAGGATTACGAACAAAGGCTGGAGAAAAATTGGCGCAGCATCGTTAAAGCAGAGGATACGGTGCTTATCTGCGGCGATGTTTCTTGGGGAATGAAGCTTCATGAAGCCTTGCCAGATTTTCACTTTCTCGAATCCTTGCCCGGCAAAAAACTGCTCATGAAGGGCAACCACGATTATTGGTGGGAAACTGCCGCAAAAATGAAAAAGTTTTTTGACGAAAACGGTATATGCTCAATCGATTTTCTTTATAACAATTCGCATCTTCTCGGCGATATTGCCGTTGCAGGAACAAAAGGCTGGTTCTATGATTGCGGAGCCGATGATGAGGCAAAAGCTCTCAACCGTGAGCTTTGCCGCTTGAAGCTTTCCTTGCAGCAGGCGCAAAAGCTCGGCGCAAGGGAAATTGTTGCGTTCCTGCACTATCCGCCGATAAGCAACAAGGCGGCTTGCGATGAGATTATCGATATGCTTGCACAGTACGGTGTCAAGCGTTGCTACTATGCACATCTGCACGGCGTATCAATTAAAAATGCCTTTGTCGGTGAGCATAAAGGAATAAAATTTTCGTTGATTTCGGGCGATAGCCTCGGTTTTTGCCCGAAATTGATAGAAAAATTTTAAAAAAACAGTAAATTTATCTTAAAAACTATAGCCTTTTTTGATTTTCCGTGATATAATGCTGTGGTTATAAGATATAGGAGGACTATAAAAATGAGTTTAAAATCAGTTAAAGAGGCCGAAGCTAACGTTCAGCAGCTTACAATCACCATCGACGGTGAAACCTTCAAGGCTGCAACAGTAAAGGTCTACAACAAGCAGAAGAAAGACATTTCAATCCCCGGCTTCCGTAAGGGTAAAGTTCCCATGATGATGGTTGAAAAGCTCTACGGTAAGGGTGTATTTTACGAAGATGCTCTCAACGACATCTATCCCGAGGCAGTTGAATCCGCTATTGCCGAATCAGGCATCAAGGCTGTCAGCAGCCCCTATGATGTTGATGTTGTTTCAATCGGCGAAGAGGGTGTTGAGCTTACAGTTAAAATCGCAACTCAGCCCAAGGCTGATGTCGGCACATACAAGGGTCTCAGCGCTGAGAAGCCCGATTCAAAAATCACAGAAGCTGAAATCAACAGCGAAATTGACCGCCTTCGTGAGCAGAACAGCCGTATCATCAATGTTGATGACAGAGCTGCTGCAATGGGCGACATCGCAAACATCGATTTCGAGGGCTTTGTTGACGGCGTAGCATTCGACGGCGGCAAGGCTGAAGCTTTCGATCTTACTCTCGGTTCGGGTCAGTTTATCCCCGGCTTTGAGGAGCAG
>CAYQRS010000068.1:0-9079 GCA_964419825.1 uncultured Eubacteriales bacterium | reverse complement strand
ATTGAGCTTAACTACCGTGTTCGGAATGGGAACGGGTGGACCCTCAATGTCATAAGCACCAACTATTCTGTTAAGAGGCTTGCAGTTACCAAAAAAACGACCGCCGTCAAAGCGGTGTTTGTGTTGGCGTCGACCTATTTTCCCGGGCGGTTGCCCACCAAGTATTTTCGGCACGATTGAGCTTAACTACCGTGTTCGGAATGGGAACGGGTGGACCCTCAATGTCATAAACACCAACTAAACTGCAAGTTCTCTCGCAGAACGCTTTGCTATAATACCACGCTTTTGTGCCAATGTCAAGCATTTTTTCAAAAAATATCAAAATTTTTTAAAGCTGAAATTCCTCGGCACTCGGCACATTGAGGCTCATCGGTCTGAGCGGAATGCGGTTAAAGGGATCATATTCAAACCTGCGGCAGGTTGAAGTGCTGAGCATAACGCCCTTTTTCTCACAAAGAACACCCTTGCCGTCGGGAGTGTGTCTGCCGTGGATGCAATTTGCGCAAATATTATCAATCTCTTTTAAATTAAGTAGCTTTTTTAATTTCATTATCTTTCACCCGACATATATATTAGCACAATTTTTTGTTTCTATCAAGGTCAATTACAAAAACAATGCACAAACCGATCAGGCTCAGCGTTGCAGGCACGGAAACCGCAAAGCCAACAGGTCTTGCGGCGGCGAAATTGGAAAACACCTGCGCTTCGATCGGGAACAGCTTGAACAGCAACGCACAAATTCCTGCCGCAAGCGCACCGTTGAGCGCACGGAAAGCAAAATATACAGGCATTTTCACTCCGATTTTTTTCAAGCTCCCTGCGACCTGACAGCCGACACAAACGCCGCCCCAGCCGAGGCTTGCCACAACCGCATAAATATTGCCGACCTGTGAAGCCGCACGGCAGCCCGCCGTGACCTCAAGCAGGCAGTTGACCGCAACATTCATTCCCTCGCTTATTCCGCTGCTTTTGATATAAGAGCCGATGCAGGCGAACACCGTAACCCAAGCGCAAATATTGAGCATTGAATTACAGGCGCTCTCTGTTGAAAGCACCAAAGCCTGCGCCGTGCCGATAAAGCACTCCTCACCTTTGCTCCGGCTCTCAACGCACGGTGCGGTGAAGCGCAGACAAACGCCGATAATCAGCGCCGAGGTGCAGAGCGACACGAACATTATCAAGCCGATTTTCACACTGCCGAGCATCATCAGCCCAACTGCGGTTATAACAAACGCAGGACCGCCGTTAACGCAAAAGCAAGCAAGACGACCTGCCTGCTCGCTGTTAATGCGTTTACTTTCAAGCAGCCTTGCCGCAATCATACAGCCGACGGGGAAGCCACCCACCAGACCGAGCAAAATCGCAGGCGCACAACAGCTCGGCAGGCGGAAAGCCTTTTCCGTCAAGCGTGAAACAAGGCGATTGTTAAGCGGCAAATATGCAATAAAATTGCTTATTATCATCAGCGGAAACAGCGACGGTATGACAACGCCGCCGCAAATTTTAAGTCCGTCTTTAACTCCGCTCACCGCAACACTCGGAAACGCAATCACCATCACCGCACAGCCCACGGCAACGGCAAGCGGCAAAAAATTCACTTTTCTTTTCACTTGCACCACTTCCTTCAATGTAATTTTATTTTGTGGCAAGCGTATATATTACCGAGGTGATGTTTTTTGTCGCACGGAAAAAAGCTACGGGATATACTGATCACTAATATGGATTTGCCGCTCACCGCCGCAAGGGATTGCCCCCACATTGAGCTTTACGGCAACCGTGAAATTTTGATTGACGGCTGCTTCGGCATTGTTGAATACACGGCGGATTATATTCAGCTCAACCTCGGCTCAACAGTATTAACGCTCAAGGGCGATTGTCTTTTTATTCAGAATTTCGAGGGTGCGCAGGTTTCGATAAGCGGAACATTTTTATCGATTGAATTCAGTTGAGGTGACGGTGTACTATGCTTTTCATTCGCTTATTAAAGCTCATTTTCGGTTATGTCACATTCCGTGCGGATTCGGGCTTCACAGAAAGATTTATCAACCTCTGCTCGCTCAACCGCATACCCCTGTGGGATTTGAACAGAGCCGACGGAATCACAGCCTCCACAACAGTTGAGGCATATAAAAGGATAAGACCGTGCCTGAGAAAATCGGGCATGAAAGCGAGGATAACCGAGCGCCACGGCCTGCCCTTTTTCATCAAAAAATACAGCAACAGAGCAGGACTTGCCGCAGGCGCAATCTTCTTCTTTTGCTTCATTTATGCTTTTTCCAATATGATTTGGACAATCGATATAAGCGGCAACAACAAGACCTCCGAGCAGGAAATACTTTCCGTGCTTGCCGAGCAGGGATTGAAAGCAGGTGTATTAAAGGATAAAATCGATGCCGCCGAAATCCGTTTTTATGCTCTTGCGGAGCTTCCTGAGGTAACTTACCTGACGGTCAATGTTATGGGCTGTTCGGTCAAAATCGATGTTACGGAAAAAATCGAAAAACCGCAACTGATTTCCGCAGCTCATCCCTGCGATGTTGTCAGCGCAGTTGACGGACAAATCGAGGTTTTGGAGGTTTACGAGGGAACAAAGCTTCACCGCCCAGGTGAAGCGGTAACGGCAGGCGAATGTCTTGCAGGCGGTTTCATTGAGCTTAAAGACGGAAGCGTTAAATTCCGCCACGCCGAAGCCTATGCAATTATCAAGACGGAAATCCCCATCAGCGTGCAGACCGAGGCTGAAGCCGAAACGCTTTTGCCCTGCGCCGAGAGAATGGATTACACGCTCAATTTTTTCGGTGTGGAGCTGCCGCTTTTTCTCAAAACCGATGAGGAAGCGGAGCTGAGCCGTGAATTTTCCGTTAAAATCGCTTCAACCCGCCTGCCTATCGGCTTCAAGGCGGAGCACTATGTTGAATACGAAAAAAATCAGCGCAAGCCCACCAAAAATGAGCTTACGCTGACAACAGCCGAAAATTATGCAATTAAAAAAGCTGAACAGCTTAAGGATACCTTGGTGCTTAACAGCACGGTCGCCGTCACGCCGCAGGGCATAAGCGGCAGCTTTTTTGCCGAAAAAAGCGCAGGAATTTCTCAAGCCTTACTTCTTGTTGATTCTTGAAGCATAGCCGATTGCTTCGTAAATGCCGACGGCTGAGATTGCGGAAACCGAAGCCATAATCGACCAACGCAAATTAAGCTCATGCCTGAGGTTCATATCGAACAAAATCTCAATTCCGATGCAGAGCAAAGCCGCCTGAACGATAAGAGCGGAGGTAATATGACTGCGTGGAATGATTTTATAAGCAACCAAAATGCTTGTGATTGCCGAGGTAACCGTAAGCATAAGACAAATCGGCATAACATAATCAACATACCATTCGGCGCTCTTGTTTATGTAAGCAAGGAACACCAAATAGAGCGAAATTACGCCCAAGCATACACAAACCGCAACAGAGGGACGCTTTGGCTTGAGTGCAGGCAGGACTATCATCATCCAAAGGCACATAACAATGCCGAGCAAATATGCAGACCATGTTATCACGCCCGGCTGTGCCCAGCTCGGATTGTGAAACAGCTTCATAAGCCATTCGGGTGGACCGAGATAATCGCCGACCAAGGCGAGCAGGGTTGGGAACGCCATAAGAGCCGAAACAACCGCCGCATAGCCCTTACCCTTGGGATTTTCGTCTTTTTCCGCTTGAACAGGCTCTTTTGCGCCGTTATTCAAGCTTGAAGAAAGCTGACGGTTGCACACGGGGCAAACCGTTGAATTATCGTCAATCTGTGAGCCGCAAAACTGACAGAACATTGCTTATTCCTCCGTTCCCTCAGCTTTGGCTTCATCCTGCTTTTTGTGCAGTTCAATAAGTGCATTCAATGCCTCTTCCTTATTGTCAATGGCACGGAAATATGCAATAAGCAATTTTTCCTCTGCACTGCATCCGCTGAGGCTTTTCACATTTTCAACACAGGAAGCATATTCCTGCGCAATGTCGTTTGCAACCTTGAGCGCTTTTTCATCGTCCTTAGCTTCACATTCAAAGCCGACAATGCTATTGACATCGACGCCGAACATTTTTGCCAGCTTAACAAGCGAATACACATTAGGCTCTGTTTTGCCACACTCATAGTAAGAATAAGCCGAGCGCTCAAGACCGAGAACATCTGCAACCTGACTTTGATTATATCCGCAGGCTTTTCTGTACTTTTTCAAATTATCTTTCAACATAACTGACACCCCTCAATTATTTTATAAATATTCTGCCAAGCTTGCCAAATCCTTGACAACAACGCTTGCTTTAATATCGGAACGCTCATACTCCTGCATATCTGTAACTCCGCTGAGGACAAGCGCCGATTTAATGCCGTGATTTGCGCCGATTGCGATATCGGTCATCAATCTGTCACCGACGAATGCGATTTCGTCTCTTGAACAGCCGAGGCTATCCGTAATATAGTTGACAGTTTCTTCCATAGGCTTGCCCATAACAATCGGGCGCTTGCCTGTTGAAGCGGCAAACATCTCAATCATCGAGCCTGTATCGGGCATAAAGCCGACAGCCAACGGACAGTTGTAATCGGGATGGGTTGCGATATATACAGCACCGCCTGCAATGAAGTTGGCGGCCTTGCTGATTTTTTCATAGGTGAGCGTTGTATCAAAGCCGAGAACAACAACATCAGGCTCATCGTCAACAAGGTTGATTCCTGCGGCGAGCATATCGCCCGTGAGCCTCTCGTTGCCGAGCAGATATATCCGCTCACCGTTATGATGCTTTTTCAGGTAGTTGATTGCAACATGGGTAGAAACAATAATCTTTTCCTTTTCAACAGGATAGCCCATGGCGGCAAGCTTATTTTGGCAAACCTCAACATTGTTCGAGGAATTATTCGTGAAAAAGCGGAAATCTCTGCCGCTTGCAAGGAGCTTATCGAGGAAGCCATCAGCTCCGGGAATAATTTTGTTGCCCAAATAGAATGTGCCGTCCATATCGATTATGAAGTACTTGGTTTTTTCAAATATTGTTTTATCCACCATTGCAAAATTCCTTTTCTGTTGTTAATTAAAATCCGAAGAAATCGCCGAAATTGCCGCCGAAGTAGTTTTCCAAGTCACCGCTGTAGTTGTTGCCGTAAACGCCTTGAGTCGTTTGCTCCTCGGTCTTTTCGTTTGTTTCTTCAATAAGAGTTGCTTCAACCTCAAGCTCGCTTGTCTGGTATTTGCCGTTGACAAGTGTAATTCTGAACAGCTTGAGCTTGAGCTTATCGCCAACCTTGCTGTTTTCGATTTCTTCAAGTAGAACATCTGCCTTATCGAGTTTTTTGCCGTTAACGGCAGTTATCATATCGCCTGCCTGAGCCTGAGTTCCGCTGAGAGCGCTCTTTTCATCGATTGAGTAGATAACAAGTGAACCACTGGGCAAGTCCTTCATCTGAACTGCCATGCTATAGATACTGCTGATGCCCGAAGAATCGTTGGCAACATAGCTGATGCCGAGCTTCGGTCTGCCCGGAACATAGCCGTGAGCGATGACCTTGTTGATTACATCCTGAGCCTGTGTTATCGGGATAGCAAAGGAAATGCCCTCATAATCGGTTGCGGCGATTTTGGAGGAATTGATGCCGATAACCTGACCGTATTGGTTAACGAGCGCACCGCCTGAGTTGCCGGGGCTGATTGCGGCGTTGTGCTGTATGCAAACCATATCATAGCCGATACTGCTTGTGATGTTACGACCGATTGCCGAAACCATACCGTTGGTGAATGTGCCGAAAAGTGCAGAACCGCCCGGGTTGCCGATTGCGTAAACAGGATCGCCGACCTTAAGGCTATCCGAATCGCCGAACTCCGCACATTCAAAGCCTGTTGCCTTAACACGCAAAACGCCGATGTCTGTTCTTTCATCAAAGCCGACGATTTCAGCATCATAGCGTGTGCCGTCTTCAATCTGAACGGTGATCGTAACGCCTGCTTCGGAGATAACATGGGCGCAGGTCAAAATGTATGTGTAGTTGCCGCCGTCATCCTCTTTCATAAAGATGCCCGTACCCTCGGTATAAAGCGAATTGTTCTTATATACCATTATAGCGGCATTGATTTTTGCAATTTTTTCGTGAATTTCCGTTGAAGTGAGAGCATCGCCCTTTTTGTTGCTTACGGGTGTTTTTTCAATCTCGATTTTCGGTGCGTCCGCATTAATAGTCGTTCCGTTATCGAGCAAGGGCTTGTCAACGCTGTGCTTATTGAGCGAAACAGGGATAATGATTGCGCACGCAATAACCGCAACAGCAAGCAAAATGCAGAAAACCTTTCTGCCCGTCTTCTTTTTTGCTTTTGCAACAGGCGGCTGAGGCTGTGTGAACTGGGGATTATAGCTGCCGCTGTTGTAAGTGCCGTTATTGAAGCTATTATATGTCTGCTGTCCGTTATCTGTTACAGGTGTTACAGGCTCGGATTCGACAACGGGAATTTCCTCCGTCTGCTCGGTATTGCCGTTTTCGGCAGATTGCACTGCGGAGCCATCGGGAACATACTTGTCGGCAATGCTTTCGGCATCGTCATGCACGGTAGGTTCTGAATTTTCTCCATTGGGAGTCAAACCGTTCAAATATTCATTATCGTTCATAATTCATTCTCCTTTAGCTAAGCTTTGAACAAATAATAATTGATATGATTTGTGATGAAATTTCAACTTTGTTAACAATTTATTAAAAAGATATTGCAAAGTTAAATCGGTTTAATCTTTTGGCAGTTTAAACACGAATTCAGTATATCTTCCCTCTCGGCTTTCCGCATAAATCGTTCCGTGGTGCAAATCCAAAATGCTTTTGACAATATAAAGACCTAAGCCTGTGCTTTTAACATCGTAGCTGCGTGATTTATCGACCTTATAGAAACGCTCAAAAACCTTTTTCAGCTCTTCGGGCGCAATGCCTGAGCCGCTGTTGAGAATATGCGTTTCGATGGAGCCGTCACTCTCGCTGATGCTAACGCTGATGTAGCCGCCGTCGGGAGTGAATTTAACTGCGTTATCAATGAGGTTATATATAACCTGCCCCATCATATCACGGTCAACCCTGACTGTGAGCTGCGGCAGATATTCAAGCCCCCTGATTTCAAGGTGCTTTTCGCTGATTTTCGTTTCGAGAGTGAGGAAGGTGTCAAGGATTGCCTGAGCCAAATTGACCTGAACATATTTAAGATCCAACTGACCTGCCTCGATTTTGGAAAGGTTGAGCATTGAAACAACAATGCGTGAAAGGCGCTTGACCTCCTCCGAAACGATTTTGAGATAATGCGCCTGATTTTCGGGCGGAATGGTGTTATCGAGCATACCGTCAATGAAGCCCGCAATCGTTGTCATCGGGGTTTTCAGCTCATGCGAAACATTGGCAACGAAGCTACGGCGTGAGCTTTCAAGCTGTTCCAAGCTGCTTGCCATTGAGTTGAACGCCTGTGCAAGCTGACCGATTTCATCATCACGCTCATCATCGATTCTGAGGCTGAAATCGCCGACTGCGTAGCTGCGTGTTGCCTTTGCCATATCTTTAAGCGGCATTGTGAATGAGCTGACCATTTTATAGATTGCTATACCCGCAAAAATCAACACAAGCACCGCCGCAAAGAAGAACATCCTTACAATCGGCAAAACGAACGAGATTATCGAATCGCTCACAGGTGCAACAACGAAGGCCGTTGCGACTGTGCGACCTGAAACAACTATCGGCTCGCTGACAACATATTGCAAATCACTGTAATTGCCGTTAAGCTTGCTGATTGTGGAATAAGAGCCATCTGTTGCTTTTTTGATTGTATCCTCCGGAATAAGGATGTTATCGTGATAAGGACAGCCCTGCAGGCTGACAATGCCGTTGACGACAAAATCACGGCAGAGCATAATATGACCTGTTGTGTCACAAATAAAAACATCCGCACCGATCGAGGTGGAAATCATCGAAAGCGAGGAGCAGAGCATCGCATCGGAGTTGCCGTTCTCACCCGTGATTGAAATATAGCCTGCCGAAAGCAGCTCGGTTGCGGATGCGGCAACATTGTGAGCATTTTCGCTGAGAAGCTCTTTGTTTTGGTTGTATTTGTAGCTGACGGCAAAAGCCGCAAGCGCCACATTGAGCAAGCCCAAGCACAAAACGATTATTAACGAAAATAAAACCGTGTACCGTGTTTTCAGCGAGGTTTTGTATTCGCCGAAAAATTCTTTGATTTTTTTCATAGCTTATTCTTTTGTTTCAAATTTGTAGCCAACGCCCCAAACGGTGCGAAGCTCCCATTGCTTGCTTGCGCCCTCAAGCTTTTCACGCAGACGCTTGATATGAACATCGACCGTGCGTGAATCGCCGTAATAATCGAAGCCCCAAACCTCATCAAGCAGCTGGTCACGGGTGAAAACCCTGTTCGGGTTGCTTGCAAGGTGATAGATAAGCTCCATTTCTTTTGGCGGAGTATCGATTTGAACGCCGTTCACCTTAAGCTCATAGTTAGTGAGGTTTATCAAGAGGTTTTCGTACTGAACCTCTTGCACGGAGGTGGCGCTAACCGCAGTGCCCGAACGGCGCAAAACCGCCTTGATTCGTGCGACGACCTCTTTGGTTTCAAACGGCTTGACAATGTAATCGTCAGCGCCAAGCTCAAGACCGAGAACCTTGTCAAAGGTTTCGCCCTTGGCGGTGAGCATAATGATCGGCTTATCTGATGTTTTGCGAATTTCACGGCAAACCTGCCAGCCGTCGAGCTTTGGCAGCATAATATCAAGGAGCATCAGGTCGGGCTGCTGCTCTTGGAACAGCTTCACCGCCGCCGCACCGTCGTTTGCGATGATAACGGTGTAGCCTTCCTTTTCGATATAAAGTCGGAGCAATTCGCAAATATTGGAATCGTCATCGACAATAAGAATTTTTCCGAGTGCCATTTTATAACCTCCCGCAAATCGGACTGAGCTAACGCATACCGATTTCGTCTACTTTCGTGAGGATATTATAACACATATTGTGAAAAAATAAAGCATTTTTTGAAAAATTTTTCGTTCGATTGCTATTGACTACATTTAGGTATTTTGTT
>CAYQRS010000067.1:0-9102 GCA_964419825.1 uncultured Eubacteriales bacterium | reverse complement strand
TACAATAACGACGAGGTCATCCTCATCGATGAGGATGACCTCGTCGTTATTGTAGCCGAACTCAAACTTAATATCCCAAAGGTCAAGACCGATTGATTTAAGATCCTGAGCGACGATGTTGGTGATTTTAAGAGTCTGCTCCTTCATGCTCTGGAACATTTCGGGAGTCATGATGCCGAGAGCGGCAAGACCCTCACCTGTAACCAAGGGATCGCCGAGAGCGTCGTTTTTGAAAGTACATTCAACATAGCCGCCGTCAAGAACGGTGCCGTCTGCAATGTATTCGCCGTATCTGCGGATGAAGCTGCCTGTTGCAACAAGGCGGCAGATAACTTCAAGACCGTGACCGAAAACCTTGCCAGGAAGAACTTCCATGGTTGCATCTTCAACATTAGCGCTTACATAGTGGGTTTTGATGCCTGCTGCTTTAAGAAGCTCAAAATAATGGATCGAGGTCTGGAGGTTGGCTTTGCCGATGCCTTCGATTGTAAGACCTACTGAGTTCTCGCCTGGATCGAATACGCCGTCTTTGCCGGTGCAATCATCCTTGAACTTGAGCATAACGTTGCCGTTGTCAAGTGAGAAAACGTCCTTTGTTTTGCCTTCGTAAATTTTTTTCATAAAACAACACTCCTTAACTAAGTTTGCAGTTAATACTTTAACACAATTATTTTTGTTTGTATAGCGGTTTTTGCAATTTTTACCGCTCGAACTTGCAATTTTTTTATATGTTACAAAAATGATAAAATTTTTGCCGAACTATATATAAAAAATCACAACGGTGTTTTTTACGGCTGGTGTGTTATCGGGTGAGCTTGGCTCTCATGCTCGATGAGGATGAAATTGTTGCGCTTTGCATAAGCCCAACGCATTTCAAAAATTTCAACAGCATCCATCGGGATATAAAGCTGATTTTCTCTGCCTCTGTAAACAGGCTTGGAAATCGTGACAGTTCCACGGTCGGTTTCAACCTCTGCGCTGCCCTCGGTGAACAATGCGCTATGACCGTAGCCCTCAAGGTAAACCTGACCGGGACGCTTATCTACATAGCCGCCGAAATAAGAGAAAAGGCAGGAAAGGCAAGCGAACCAAGTGCCGTCAATTTCTTCACAGGTTGTTTGATACTGGCAAAGACCGAGGTCTGCGCCCTTGAACATCATTCTTGTGCGGTTGAAGTAGGGGGCAACAGCATAAGGCTCGATAACATCACGCTCTTTGTCGATTGTGAAGCGGTCAGCAATTCTGCCATCCTCAAGGCTTGCGGTGATCGTCAGCTTTTTGCCGTCAACCTCTGCAATCGCAATCATTGAGGTCTTGTCTTCCATTGTGTAGAAAGCGCTGTGCCAAACCTTTGCAAGTGAGCGAGTTCCGGGCGGGTTTTGGTTGGAGTTGCCGAGAACATAGTTTATCATACCCTTTGACGGCTGCTCGAAAAGCTCCTCGTTCTTTCTGGGGAAGCTTCTGCCGAAGGAATGTTCATGACCTGAGAAGAGCAGGTCAAGCATTTCAGCACCCTCAGTCATGTCGGGGTAAATATCGTGGTTTTGGCAATCACTGCCCGTGTAGCAGGTGGGGAAGTGGTAGGTGCCGATTTGCCAAACTGCATCGCTCGAATTGATTTTATCCTTGAGCCATTCGTTGACAAGCTTCGGCTCGTTAAGACCGAGCATAATGAACTGAGCATTGCCATAGGTGAAGGTGTAGTTTTCGGTCTTCCAAATATCGGGGCCGTCATCTGCATAAGTGCCGCCGAAGAGCTTTTGGAAAAACTCGGCAGGCTCGGAATAATATCTGCCCTCGCCCGTTGCATAGTTTTTGAAGCCACGGTTATCGTGGTTGCCGAGTGACATCATAATCGGCATATATTCGCCGATGCCCTCGAAAGCAAGCAAAGCACCGTTCCATTGCTGTTCATGCTGACCGCAATCGGTGTTGTCGCCGCCTGTGAGAATGAATGCGGTATCGGGGTTTTCTTTTATGTAACGCTTCAAGAGCATATTGATGTGTGAATAATCTGGGCAATCGAACGGTTCGCCCTTCTGCTGGTCGGATATGCAGAGAAATTTGAACTTTTCACAGCCCTCTGCCTGTGTGGTGAAAAAGTATTCTTCACTGCGGTGAGCATCGTCACCGACGGTGTAAAAATATTTTGTGCCGGGCTTGAGCGGAGTCATTGTTGCCCAGAAAATATGGTTATCGTCAAGGTCGCCGTCAAAAAGTCCACGCTTTGCCTCGGCTTTTTTGTATTCGCTTGTGCCGTCCTCACGGAAAAGGGCATAGCCGTTTTCAACATCGACGCTTGTACGCCAAGTTGCGGTCATTGAAGTTTTGGGGTCGCCGTTGATGCTCAGCATAATGTGATCGGGTTGCGGAGTGGAGCATCTGATGGGTTTGATTCTTTCCATTATAATAACCTCCTGATTAGCATTTTAAAAGGAAAACTTCACAATAAAGTATAATACCAAAAGGCAATATTTGCAACATTTATTTTGAAAAACCATTGATTTTATTATTTTAATCGTTATAATTATAGCTGTATTTATTCTAAATATTAGGGAGCTGAAAATATGGAAAAGAAACTGCGAGTTGGCATTATCGGCTGCGGCGGAATTGCAAACGGCAAGCACATGCCTGCACTCAAAAAAATGCCAGAGGTCGAAATGACTGCGTTTTGCGATATTATCATCGAAAAGGCAGAAAAAGCTAAGGCTGAATACGGCACTGAGGATGCAAAGGTTTATTCCGATTACAAGTAGCTGCTTAAAGACGGCAGTATTGATGTTGTTCACGTTTGCACCCCTAACCGTTCGCATAGCTTCATCAGCATCGATGCGATGGAAGCCGGCAAGCATGTAATGTGTGAAAAGCCGATGGCAAAAACCTATGCGGAAGCAAAGGCAATGTGCGAGGCGGCAAAGCGCACGGGCAAAAAGCTCACAATCGGTTACCAACAGCGTTGCCGTAACGATTCGCTCTACCTCAAGGAGTGCTGTGAAAACGGCGAGCTCGGCGAAATCTATTACGCTAAGGCTGTTGCCTTACGCCGAAGAGCCGTTCCGACCTGGGGCGTGTTCCTCAACGAGGAGGAGCAGGGCGGCGGTCCGCTTATCGATATAGGCACTCACGCACTCGATTTGTGCCTGTATATGATGGATAATTATAAGCCGAAAATGGTTGTCGGCACTACATACAAAAAATTGGGCGACCAAACACGAACAGGCAACGCTTGGGGCGATTGGGATCCCGAAAAATTCACGGTTGAGGATTCTGCCTTCGGTTTCATCGTTATGCAAAACGGCGCAACGATTTCGCTTGAATCAAGCTGGGCGCTCAACATCGAAAAATATCACGAGGCGTGCTGCGTGCTTTGCGGCGATAAGGGCGGCGCAGATATGTGTGACGGCTTAACGCTCAACTATGTTAAGAACGGCAGACAAGTTGTTGAAACTCCGAACTTCGATGCAGGCGGAGTTGCTTTCTACGATGGTGACGGTGGCTATTCACCGAGTGACCTTGAATGTAGATATTGGATCGATGCGATCCTCAACGATACCGAGGTTCGCACAAAGCCCGAACAGGCTCTTGTTGTTACACAAATCTTAGAGGCGATTTACGAATCAGCAAAAACAGGTAAGCCTGTTTATTTTGATGAATAAAGGAGCAGAAAGAAAATGAAAATCGGTGTTATTACAAACCTTTTAGGCAATCTCCCTTTTGAAGAGGCACTTGAATATTTTGTTTCAAAGGGTATTGAAATGGTTGAAATCGGTTGCGGCGGCTATCCTGGTGATGCTCACGCTAACCCCGATGTTTTGCTTAACGATGAAGCAAGGTTAGAGGAATTTAAGGCTCTGCTCAAAAAATATAATGTTGAAATCAGCGCATTGAGCTGTCACGGCAACCCCGTTCACCCGAATAAGGAAACCGCAAAGATGTTTGACGATGCAATTCGCAAAACAATTCTTCTTGCAGAAAAGCTCGGTGTACATCAAATCAACACTTTTTCGGGCTGTCCCGGTGATTGCGAAAATTCGCAGTACCCCAACTGGGTAACCTGCCCGTGGCCCGATGATTTTGGCAAGATACTCGATTGGCAGTGGAACGAGGTTCTGATTCCTTACTGGAAAGAAACCGTCGCCTTTGCAAAGGCTCACGGCGTTGATAAGATTGCGCTCGAAATGCACCCTGGTTTTTGCGTTTACAACACAGAAAGCTTGCTTAAGCTTCGCAAGGCTGTCGGACCTGAAATCGGTGCGAACTTTGACCCCAGCCATCTCATTTGGCAGGGCATTGAGCCTGTTGCGGCAATCCGTGCGCTCGGCGATGCAATTTTCCATTTCCATGCAAAGGATACAAAGCTTGACAAATATAACACGGCTGTCAACGGCGTGCTTGATGTTAAGCCGTATTTCGATGAAATCAACCGCTCTTGGGTGTTCCGTGCAGTCGGCTACGGTAACGATGAGGCTTATTGGAAGGATATTATCAGCAACCTGCGTATGGTTGGCTACGATTACGCAATCAGCATTGAGCATGAGGATTCCATTATGAGCCAAAACGAGGGCTTGACAAAGGCTGTTGATATGCTCAAGCGCTGTGTTATGACAGAAGACCCCTGCACAATGTGGTGGGCGTAATACAATTGTTTTAAATAACATATAATATATAAAAAGCAAAACGAAGGCACTCCGAAAAGAAGCTGCCTTCGTTGTTTTTTTGTTGTTCGATTAAACCAAACTCGCCATATCCTGCGGCATAGGTGCGCTGAAAACCAATTTTTCCTCAGTGATGGGGTGGGTGAGCTCCAAAACGCCACAATGCAAGGCGTGTCGAGTAATTCTTTCTGTGCCTGCACCGTACATTTCATCGCCTGCAAGCGGTGTGCCGAGGCTTGAAAAATGCACACGGATTTGGTGCGTTCTGCCTGTTTCAAGCTTCACTTCAAGCAAGGTCAAGCCATCGGCGCTTTTCAAAGCACGCCAATGCGTTACGGCTTCCTCACCGCCCTCGCCGACGGCTCTGAGCGTTTTCATCGGGTCAGGTCTGATTATCGGTGCATCAATTGTGCCATTGCCGCTGTAATCACCCTCAACAACGGCGTAATAAGTCTTTTTGCAGTTGCCGTTGAGCTTTGCGGCGGCAAGCTTGTTTAAGGCACAAACCACTAAGCCCGATGTGTTTTTATCGAGCCTGCCTGCAACCCTGAAAACCGCATCCTTGCCGTGCTGATTAAGGTAATAGGCAACGGCGTTGGCGAGCGTATCACCTTGGTGGTTATGAGTTGGGTGCATTGCAAGACCTGCCGGCTTGTTGATTACGAGAATATCGTCATCCTCATATATAATCTCAAATTCCGCCTCCTGCGGTGCGGCTGTGCTTTTGTCAGGCGGCAAAAGCAAGGTAAGCTCTGCGCCGCCCGTGAGCGGATCAATGCTCCGTACAGGAACGCCGTTTAAAAGCATTGAGCCTTTGATTTGCCGAAGCGAGCGCACCATTCGGAAGGATAAGCCGACACCCTCACGCAAAAATTTGTTAACTTTTTCGCCGTCGTACTGCGGCGGTACTGTGTATTTGAGTTCACGCTGCAATTAAATCACCGTAAGCAGTTTAACACAGTTTCGTTTCAAAAGCAATATTTACTCTGCACGGTTCATTGCCGCAAGCGGATCAACTGTCTTGCCGTCAACGGTGATTTCAAGGTGAAGATGAGTGCCGTCTGCCTCCTCAATCGGAATTTTATCGAGCAGACCGATTTCTGCGCCCTGCTTAACGGCAGAATCAACCTTTACCGTGCTGTCTTTTTTCAGTCCGCAATATTTTGCAAACATTCCGTTGCCGTGGTCGATTTCAACAACCGTGCCCCAAATATCATCGGCATAAACCTTTTTGACCTTGCCCGATTGAATGGCAAGAACCTTATCACCCGATTTGCCTGTGAAATCGATTCCGTTATGAGTGCGCCAATCGCCCATCGTCTTACTCTGAACGATCTCGCCGTCGGAATAATCTTTGAGTATTTCCGTGCCGAGCGGCAGAGTGAAGCTGCCTGTGAAAGGCAGATTATCGGGCGGAGCAGTTGTTTCTGTGCTAAATGGAGCGGTTGACTGAGCAGTTGAGTTCGTTATCGTTTCCTTGGTGGCAGGCGTATCCACGCCGAGTGTCAATTTCGGCTCATCGGTCACGCTTTGCAGGTTATCCTCAATGTCTTGCCTCATTGCGGCGTAAGAGCCGATGCCTGCGGCGGCAATGCCAATCAGCAGGGCGGTGTAAAGACCGAGCTTGCCGAGCTTACTTTTTGTTGTTTTTTTAAATTGATAATCCATTTTAAAATCCCTCCGCAGTTATTATCACCGTGTTGGAAGAATTTTATGCAAAGAAAAAACGCTCGGCATAACACCGAGCGCTTTTTCTACAAATTTGAGGGGGTAAAATACACTTGTTAATCGGAATTTGCGTTGCGGCTTCGCTCCTTCCTAAGTGCAAATTTATAATAACATTCGCTCTTGTTAATACAATGAATAAATTGTAAACAAGTCTTGTTTTTTATGTTGCAAAATTTTTTGAAGCAAAATATGAACAAATGTTTGACAAGGCAAAATGCTTGTGATATAATGCAAATGACAGTACATATGTTCTGACTGAATTCATTGCTGCGGAGGTATTATTATGTTAAACGAAACGCAACAGAAAATATATGACTTTTTATTGGAAAGAATACCTACTGGTGTTCCGCCCTCGGTGCGTGAAATCGGCGCTCATGTCGGTCTTAAATCGACCTCATCCGTTCAGGCTTGCCTCGATGCGCTTGAGCGTGAGGGCTTCATAACTCGTGATCCGTTGCTCAAACGTTCCATCCGCATAGTAGGGCAAGAGGAAACCTCAAACATCAAGCAGGTTCCGATTCTCGGTACGGTTACCGCAGGTGCACCGATTTTGGCTGTTGAACAGATCGAGGGCTATTTACCCTATGCAGGCTTTTGCTCAAGCGACAAATCCCTTTTCGCTCTGCGTGTCCGAGGCGAAAGTATGCTCAACGCAGGTATTCACGATGGCGACCTTTTGGTTGTTGAACGCACTCAGACGGCTCGCAACGGCGAAATCGTCGTCGCTTTGATTGAGGATGAGGCAACCGTTAAAACCTTTTACAAGGAGAACGGACATTTCAGGCTGCAGCCTGAAAACGATGCTTACGAGCCAATCATTGTCAATGAGGTTGCGATTTTGGGTAAGGTTGTTGCTTTGCACAGATACTATTGATAAAATCACCAAATCACGGCGGCAAAAACTTTGCAAATTCTACTTAATTTTTTTGCTTTTTCTGTTGATATTTGCACTCCGTCTTGATATAATCTAATTTAATAAATTTCTGCAAGGAAAATTTTAAATAATTAGATTGGGGGATTTCAAGCTATGCTGAGCCGTGAACAAAAATTCTACAAAGAAGGTCTTACCTTCGACGATGTACTCCTCATCCCTGCCGAGAGCGATGTTCTCCCCAAGGATGTCGATGTTTCAACAAAGCTCACCAAAAACATCACACTTAATGTACCGATTATGACTGCTGCTATGGACACCGTAACAGAGTCACGCATGGCAATCGCCATTGCCCGTGAAGGCGGTATGGGTGTTATCCACAAGAATATGTCCATTGAGGCTCAGGCAGCCGAGGTTGACAAGGTCAAGAGAAGCGAAAACGGCGTTATTTCCAACCCCTTCTTCCTCTCTCCCGATCATCTCGTCAGCGATGCTCTCAGCTTGATGAACCGTTACCGCATTTCGGGCGTTCCGATTTGTAACGATGGCAAGCTTGTCGGTATTCTCACAAACCGTGACCTTCGTTTTATGACTGATTACAATGTCAAAATCGGTCAGGTTATGACAAGCGAAAACCTCGTTACCTCTCACATCGGCACAACTCTTCAAGAGGCTCAGGCTATTTTGATGAAAAACAAAATCGAAAAGCTTCCCCTTGTTGATGACAACGGTATGCTCAGAGGTCTTATTACAATTAAGGATATTGAAAAAGCAGTTCAGTATCCTAACTCCGCAAGAGATGCAAGCGGTCGTCTGATTTGTGCCGCAGCTCTCGGCGCAACATCGGATGTTTTGGAGAGAGCCTCCGCTCTTGCTCAGGCAGGCGTTGACGCTTTCATCCTCGACTCCGCTCACGGTCACAGCAAGAACATCCTCAATTCGATTGCCAAGGTTAAGGCAGCATTCCCCGATATTTCTCTTATCGCAGGTAACATCGCCACCGCAGAGGGCACAAAGGCAATCATCGATGCTGGTGCTGACTGCGTTAAGGTCGGTATCGGTCCTGGCTCAATCTGCACAACTCGTGTTGTTGCAGGTATCGGTGTTCCTCAAATTACCGCTATCTTCGATTCCGCTGAAGAAGCCGCAAAGCACGGTATTACCGTTATCGGTGACGGCGGCATTAAATATTCAGGTGAAATCGTTAAGGCTCTTGCCGCAGGCGCAAGCTGTATTATGGTTGGCTCACTTGTTGCAGGCTGTGAGGAATCACCCGGAGCAACCGAAATTTATCAGGGCAGACAGTTTAAGGTTTACCGTGGTATGGGCTCACTCGGCGCTATGGCTAACGGCAGTAAAGACCGTTACTTCCAAGAGGATAACCGTAAGCTTGTTCCCGAAGGCGTTGAGGGTCGTGTACCTTATAAGGGACTCCTTTCAGACACAGTATTCCAGCTCCTCGGCGGTCTTCGCTCAGGTATGGGCTACTGCGGCTGCCACACAATCAAGGAGCTTCAGGACAAGGCTCAGTTTGTTCGCATCACCAATGCAGGTCTTGTTGAAAGCCATCCTCACGATGTTTATATCACTAAAGAAGCTCCCAACTATTCAGGTAATTGCTGATTTTAAGCGAGTGATATTATAATGAATAAAATTCGTCTTATTATGCTTGCAGGTCTGTGCCTTTTCATTGCAGTGCTTTCAATCGGTTTTGTCAGCGTTGATATGAAAAGCAAAGAGCCTGCAACGCAGGCAGACAAAAATATGACATCCTCCGCCGATATTACGGAGGCTCAAGTGACCGCAGAGAACACCACGGCAGAAGCCGAAACCACAACTGAGGCTGTC
>CAYQRS010000066.1:0-9154 GCA_964419825.1 uncultured Eubacteriales bacterium | reverse complement strand
GGACCCGTTATAATACCGATGCCGCCGCTGAAGCCGTGAAAAACAGGCAGACCGATTGCACCGAGCAAAATATAAATTGCGGTTGCGGCTGTGCCATGCTTGCCTCTGAGGAGGAGCAGGGCAGATGCCACGCCGAAGGCTTGCAGGGTGAACGGTATCGGAGCAGGTATGCTGATAACCGAGCAGAGGGCAATAACGACTGCAAACAATGCAGTCATCGTCAAGCGCAAAGCCTTGCTTTTTATTGCCCTCACTCCTTTTTAAAAACTCTTTTCAGTATATTTAATCAAATGAAAAAAGTCAATACCAAACAATTCTGTGCAGATAGGGATAATCCTTCAAAAACTGCACAAGAGTTGTTCTGGTGCTTGTGCCCGGATCATTGATCGTGAAAGCGGAGGTGCTCAGCGTGTTGACGGAGTAAACACCTGTTACAACAACCCAATGTTGAGTTCCGTTCGCCTTCTTTGCACCGATTATGACGGGCTTGCCCTGCTGAATGAGATTATAGATGCGCTCAAGATAGTTTGAAAAATCCTGCGTTGTGCTGTAATTGCTCGGCCAATAAAGCGAACCGCTCGAAGAATAGCTGAGCCTTTTGCTCATTTCGTTCGGATAAATCGTTGTACCCGTGCGGTAGCTTTCTGTCATTGCAAGTGCTGTTGTTGTGCAACCAATTTTGCCAATCGTGTATGATGTCGAGCCGATTTTGGTGTTTGCCCAACGGCTGTCCGTCTGCTTGTAGCTTGGCACGCTCAGCTTTTTTGCGCTGTAGCTCGAAGCGGCGAGGTAGCGGCTGCTGACAAATCCGATTTGATTGCCGTAGTAAAGGATTTTGCTCCAATCACCGCTCTGTGTGGTTACAACAACGGTTTCGCCGTTCGGGATTTTATCGATTACCGTGCCTCCTGCACTGCTTCTGACATTCAGGTTGCCCCAGCCGAGCTTTACCGTTGCGGCATAGCTGCTTGAGTTAACGGTTATAAAATCAGCCGAGCAATAGCCGAATTTGTTTTTGCCGTATTCAACCCTGTACCAGCTTCCGCTTTTTTCTTTGACAATCAGGCTGCTGCCCTTGTCGATGCTTGTGATAATGCCACCGCCTGCACTGCTCCTGACATTCAGCCTGCCATCAGCCGTTGTTACGGTTGCGGCTTTCGGATAATTGCCGCTTGCCGAGGCGCAAAGCGAAAACGGGAGCGCAAGTATTGCGGCGCAAATCACGGCGCAAATACATCGTCGCATATTTGCTTACCTTCCTTTCCTGCGTGATATTGGAATTATAACATTTGTCTGTCCCGTTTTCATCCCACAAATAATGGTAAAATTCTTGTGCATGAGTTGAAACTGTGATATTATTAGCTTAATCAGAAATAAGGATGGAGCTTATGCTTAAACTTGTACTCGGCCGCATTAACAGCGGAAAAACAACTTACATTCAAAACCGAATAAAAAGCGAGCTTGAAAGCGGCAACAGCGGCATAATTCTGCTTGTGCCGGAGCAGTTTTCGTTTGAAAGCGAAAGGCAGATAATCAATCTCCTCGGCGAAAAAGAGGCGATGAAGGTTGAGGTATGCAGCTTTTCACGCCTTGCGCAAAACTCGGTCGGCGATGTCGGCGGAGTTCGCCGCCTCAGCGAAGCAGGTAAGGTTGCGCTGATGAGCTCTGCGTTGGAGCAAACTGCCGATAAGCTGACCGTTTACGGCAAGTACGCAACGAGCAGCGGTGTGATTTCCGAAATGCTCAAGCTGTCGGATGAGTTCAAGCAATGCGCCGTTTCAAGCTTGGATTTGGAAAAGGCGGCGTTGAAAACGGCTGATGGTATGCTCAAAAACAAGCTCGGCGATTTATCCCTTGTTATGTCGGCTTTTGATGCTCTTGTTGCTCAACGCTTCACAGATGAGCGTGATTTGCTCGATATCTTTGCCGAAAAGCTTGCTACCGAGCGCAGCTTTGAAAAAGCAACTGTCTTTATCGATGGCTTTAAGGGCTTCACTCAACAGGAGTTTAAAATTATTTCACATATTCTTTCACAATCCGAAAACTGCTATGTAACGCTCTGCACGGATAGCGTTTTTGCAGGCGAATACGATATTTCTCCGTTTGCCTGCGTGCGTGATACGGCAAAGCAGCTCATCAACCTTGCAGGCAAAAGCAATGTTGCCGTTAAAACAGAATTTCCGCCCGAATACAGCGGCAGATATGCACAGCCGTGCTTGGAGTTTTTGGAGGAAAATCTCTATTCAGTCAACGCTCTGCCCTATGAGGGCAATGCCGATGCGGTTACGGTTTTCAGCGCAAGAACCGTTTACGAAGAATGTGATTTTATTGCAATCGCCGTGAAAAAGCTTTTGCGTGAAAACGGCTACCGTTGCCGTGATATTGCAATAATCTCTCGCTCCGAGGGGGATTATTCAAAAGCTCTGCGCAGTGCTTTAAAAAGGCACGGTGTTCCTGTTTTTGAGGATAAGCGCCGTTCGCTTGCAACGCAAGCACCCGTTGTGCTTGTGCGTGCCGCCGCAGAGATTGCTTCAAAGGGCTACAGCACGGATGCGGTTTTGCGCTTGCTGAAAACACAGCTCACTCCCTTGAGCGTTGAAGAAACCTCAATGCTCGAGGAATATGTTTCGCTTTGGCATATTGACGGCAAAAGGTGGCTCTCTCAATGGGTTAATAATCCGTCGGGCCTCGGCAGTGCGCCCACCGATGCCGATAGAGCGGCTTTGGCTCGACTTAACGAGCTGCGTGAAAAGGTCGTTCGCCCACTTGAGAAGCTACGCAAGGCAGAAAAAAACGCCGATGACAGCTATTCGCTTATCAAGGGGCTGTATGAGTATCTGATTGATGTCGAAGCTCCCAAAATGCTCAAAAAAGCGGCTGTTGAGCTTAACAATAGCGGTGACAAGGACGATGCGATAGAGTTGGGCAGAGTTTGGGATTACCTTATGGAGGTGTTCGACCAGCTTGCCGCCGCTCTTGCTGAAACAAAGGTCGGCATTAAGCGAATTACCGAGCTGTTCAATTTGGTTCTCGGCGTTGTTGACTTGGGCGTTATTCCGAGCGGAATTGATGAAATTACAATCGGCTCGGCAGACAGAATAAGGGTTAACCGCCCGAAAGCGGTGTTTGCCGTCGGCGTGAATGACGGCGTTTTTCCCATCAAGCCGAGCGGCGGCAAGGTTCTCAACGATGGCGACCGCCGTGTTTTGACTGAAATGGGTGTTTCGGTTGCACAGCCCTCGCAGTATTCATTCTTGGAGGAACGCTTCATTGCTTACAATGCGCTTTGCTGTGCTTATGAAAAGCTGTTTCTTTCTTATGCTAAAACGGATTTCAGCGGTGCGGAGGCTTCTCCGTCGGAGCTGATTACACAGGTGAAATCGATACTGCCGCAATGCAATCTCCGTGACATTTCATCCTATTCAACGCTCGATTTGATTGAAAGCGAGGCTTCGGCGTTTCGCCTTGCGGCAAAGGGCTGGAACACGCAAACCGTTCAGGAGGAATCGCTGAAGGCTTGCTTTGCCCTGCGTGAGGGCTATGCACAGCGTATGCAGGCGTTGGATCGTGCCAACGGCATTGGTGATTATGCAATCAGCGATCAATCGCTTGCAAAGCGCTTTTTCGGTAACGATATTTATGCTTCCGCAACTAAGGTTGAGGATTATAACAAATGTCCGTTCCTTTACTTCTGCCGCTACGGCTTGAAGCTCAGCGAGCGCAAAAAAGCCGAAATTGACAGCGCTCTGAGCGGCACGGTTACGCATTATGTTCTTGAAAACCTTGTTAAAAAGCACGGCAAGGATATGGTAAAGCTCAGTCAATCGGATTTGGAAAACGAGGTCAAAAGGCTGCTCGATGAATTTGCGGCGGAGAATTTTGATAATGTCTCCGAGCGTGATGAAAGGTTTGATTTCCTTTATCGCAGGCTATGCTCCTCGCTTTGCGTTGTTGCTTCAAGGCTGATTAACGAGATGAGGCTGAGCGATTTTGAGCCTGCGGATTTTGAACTTCAAATCGGCGGTAAAGAGCCGGAAATAAAAGCCTTTGAGATTGATTTGCCTGATGGTGGCAGGGTTATCCTCAACGGCAAGGTTGACCGTGTTGATGTTTTGAAAACGGATACGCAAACCTTTGTCAGAGTTATGGACTATAAAACGGGCACAAAGGCGTTCGATTTGTCCGATGTGCTTCACGGCTTGAATATGCAAATGCTGCTTTATCTTTTTGCAATCAAAGCAGGCGGCGAGGAGCGTTACGGCAACAGAATTACGCCTGCAGGTGTGCTTTATATCCCTGCTAAAAGCAAAAGCGGTCAAATTCTCCGCTCGGTCGGCAAAGAGAAAATCGACAGCATGATTATTAAAGACGGCAGAATGTCGGGAATTATTCTCGATGATGACCGTGTTATACACGCAACCGACCGCAATGCTACAGGTACCGTTATTGCAGGCAGAAAGGGCTTAACAGGTAGCCTTATCGGCTTGGAACAGCTCGGCAAGCTTGAAAAAACCGTTTGCGAGAGCGTGCGCCAAATGGGCATAAAGCTGCACGGCGGCAAAATTCAGGCAAAGCCGAATTACGGCGGAACTTACCATTTGCCCTGTGATTATTGCGACTATGCCGATATTTGCCTGACCGATGGCAAAGCGGCAGGCTGTGAGTACAAAAAAATCAGCTTCGGCGATTGCTTGAATATTCTGGATGAGGAGGGTGAGAAGGATGCCTGAATGGACAAAAGAGCAACAGCAGGCGATTGACGGCAGAGCAGGCTCTCTGCTTGTCAGTGCGGCGGCAGGCTCTGGCAAGACCACGGTTTTGGTTGAGCGTGTTATCCGCCGCTTGACCGATTTGGCAGACCCTTGCCCTGCGGATTCGCTTGTTATTGTTACATTCACCCGTGCGGCGGCTTCACAAATGAAGGAACGCATTGAAATTGCACTCAATAAGCTGATTGCACAGGGCGCAGACCCTTGGCTGATGAAGCAACAGCTTCTTTTGCAATCGGCAAAAATCTGCACGATTGATAGCTTCTGCGGCGATTTGGTTCGTGAGAATTTCCATTCCTTGGGCATCAGCGCAGATTTCAAAATTATTGATGAAAGCGAAAATGAGGCTTACAAGGAGCGTGCAGTCGGCACGGTTCTTGAACGGATGTATAAGGAAAAGGATGAGGATTTTTTAAGGCTTGTCAATACCGTTTCCGCAGGCGGAAGCGACAAGGCTCTTTCCGAGGTTATCAAGAATATTTATTCCTCGGTCGCATCCTATCCGTTCCCTGAGGACGAGATACAAAAGCTCGCTCAGCCTTATTTTGAGGATAAAGAGATTTCGCAAACCCTTTGGGGCAAATACATTCTCACTCAGGTCGGAGAAAGGCTCAAATACTGCCGCTCCCTGATGGAATATGCCGCCTCGGCGCTTGGCGAAGTGAGCGTTGATGCCGCAACCTATGATGCGTTGGAGCCGCTTGTCAGCAGTGAGGTGAGGCTCTATGCAAAATGGTGTGAGCTTGCGGATGAGGGCTGGTGGAATGAGCTTTATGATGAAATAAACCGCAACGCTTTTGCGAGAATGAGTGCCAAGCGCAACCTCGATGCCGCAGTTAAGGAAACGGTCAAGCTTTGCCGTGACGAAGCCAAAAAGGTCGTTGCGAAAATCAAGGAGTCTTTGCTTTGCTGTTCTGCCGAGGAATTTTATTCCGACCGTGAGGAGCTTCGTGGCATTGCTTCGGCTTTGCTGAACTGCGTCACTCTTTACGGCAGAGAGCTGAATGAAATTAAGCGTGCGGATTTGAAATTCGATTTTAACGATGTTGAGCATTTGGCTCTCGATTTACTTGTTGAAAAAGACAGCGACGGCAATCCCGTCAAAACCGCACTTGCCGAGCATCTTTCAAAATCCTACCGTGAAATAATGGTTGACGAATATCAGGATACAAACAAATTGCAGGATATGATATTCTCGGCAATTTCCGATTCGGAAAACAACCTTTTCTTCGTTGGCGATGTCAAGCAGAGCATCTACCGCTTCAGGCAGGCAATGCCAGAAATTTTCCTCAAGCGGCGTGACGATGTGCCTGAATTTGACGGCGACAACTATCCTGCAAGGGTAACTCTCGGCGCAAATTTCCGCAGTCGCAATACCGTTACGGGTGCGGTCAACTTTGTCTTTGAAAAGCTGATGAGCGAAAAGCTCGGCGAAATCGATTATAACCAAGCGGAGCGGCTCAACCCCAGAGCTGTTTATCCTGAAAAGAGCGGTGCGGATGTTGAATTTTATTTGAGGGATTCCGCATTGCAGCAAACAGAGCCGCAGTTCGTTGCACAGTATGTTGCCGATTTGCTCAAAAGCGGTATGCTGATAAAAGACGGTGACACGCAAAGACCGATCAGAGCAGGTGATATTGCTCTGCTTTTGCGCCACAAAAAGCGTATGCAGGAATATGCTCAGGCGCTTGAAAGTGCAGGTATTCCTGCCGCTTGCTCGATTGACGGCGAAATCAGCGGCTCGGCAGAGGTGCGTATAATTCTCTCTCTGCTCCGTGTGCTGGATAATCCGCTTCAGGATGTTGCGTTGACCGCAGTAATGCTTTCGCCCGTTTTCGGCTTCACTCCCGATGAGCTTGCAGAAATGCGTATCGGCGTTAAGCGCAACACACCCGTTTACCGCAGTGTCTTTGCCTGCGCAGAGAACGGAAACGAAAAAGCAATAGCCTTTCTTAACCGCATCGACGGTATTCGCAGGCTTAGCATCGGTATGGGTGCGGCGGAATTTTTGCGCCGTCTTTACGATGAAACGGATATTATGGAAATCGCTTCCGCAATGCCCGATCACGAAAGCAGGGTGGCGAACCTCTGGGCTTTGCTCGATAAGGCGAGCAGCTTCGATTCAAGCGGCGGCTGCGGTCTTTCCTCGTTCCTGCGTTACCTCGATAATATGAAAAATTCATCCACGGCATTTGATTGTGATGAAAATTCGGATGCCGTCAAGGTGATGACTATTCACAAAAGCAAGGGCTTGGAATTCGGCGTTTGCATTGTTGTCGATTTGGCTTCGCAGTTACTTCACAACGAAACCGATGGCGTTGTTTTGAGCCGAGGTCAGGGCATCGGCTTGCTGTTGAGGGATCGCTACAGCGGCAAAACGGTCAGAACCCTGCCCTTTGCTTCGGCGGCACTGAACTCCGCTTTGTCGGATCTGTCCGAAGAAACAAGAGTGCTTTATGTTGCCTTGACCAGAGCAAAGGAAAAGCTTGTTTTGGTTGGCACGACCTCAAAGCCGAGGGAGAAGCTTTTGACAACCCCAATCGCTTTTTCAGGCGGCACGGCGGCTTTGAGCTATGGCTATGCTTCAACTGCCTCAAATGCCTTGTCCTGGCTTGTGCCGATTTTTGCCTCGCATTTGCAGGCGGCGGATTTTCGCCGTGATATAACCGATTCCTCGCACAGCTTCACCTCTAACCCCGATTTTGAAATTATCGCCAAGGTTTGCGATGATGAAGCCGAGGCGTGTGAGCAGAAGGCGGCAGAGCATACAGCTTCGGTCTGTACTGCCGATGAAGCGCTGATTGCTCAAATCAAAGAGCGTATGGATTATGTTTATCCCTATGCCTTGCTCAGTAAGGCAACAGCCAAAAAGCAGGCATCGGGCTTCCTTGATGAAAGCTTTGACGATACTTATTTTGCAAGCTCACGCCCTGCGTTTATGAACACGGGCAAGCTTTCTGCGGCGCAGAAGGGTACCTTAACTCACCGCTTTATGCAGATTTGCGATTTGAATAACTGCGATATTATCGGTCAGATTGATTCGATGGTTGAGCAGGGCAAATTCACAAAGGCCGAGGCACAGGAGCTGAATATCGCCGAGCTTGAGGCTTTCAATCAATCGCAGCTTTGCAGGCGTATCCGTTCTTCACCGCTTGTTATGCGTGAGAAAAAGTTTGCAATGCTTATGCCTGTTACGCAGGTTTATCCCGATTTGCCGAGCGAATACAGCGAGGAAAAAATCGTCGTTCAGGGTATGCTCGACCTTGCGTTCGTCGAAAACGGCGATGTCGTTGTTGTCGATTATAAAACCGACAGGGGAGTTGACGAGGATGAACTGCGTGAACGCCATTTTGAGCAGATAAGCGTTTACGCCAAGGCGATTGAAAAATGCACGGATTACAAGGTTAAAGAGGCATATATTTATTCTTTAACGCTGAAAAAAGCAATAAAAGTGCTTTAAAAAGCAAAAAAACAATATTTTTCAAAAAAAAGTCAAATAACTCTTGCATTTTTTGCAATAGTGTGTTAAAATCCATTCGTTATGTATTCCGATATAAGCCGAGAGAGGTGAAAAGAAATGAAACAGGGTATTCATCCTAAATACGAAAAAACAGTTGTTCGTTGCGCATGCGGTGCTGAATTTGAAACTTCTTCAACTAAGGCTGACCTTCGCGTAGATATTTGTTCAAAGTGCCATCCGTTCTTCACCGGTAAGCAGAAGCTTGTCGATACAGGCGGACGTGTTGACAGATTCAACAAGCGCTTCAATCTCGCAAACAAATAAGTTTTTTCTAAGGCGGTTACAGAACCGCCTTAATTTTTTACCATTCGGGAGGTTTGCTCTGTGGAAGAATATCTCACGCTGCGTGATGAAATGTACGATGAATTTACAGTTAAACATTCACGCTTTATCGGCTATGCAAAGCCTGTGACCACGCAGGAGGAAGCGGTTGAATATATCAATTCTATTCGTTCAAAGCATTGGGATGCCAAGCACAATGTTTATGCCTATGTCTTGCGTGACGGTCAAACAAGGCGCTATTCCGATGACGGTGAGCCTCAAGGCACGGCAGGTATACCTGTGCTCGATGTGCTCCTCAAGGAGGGATTGACTGATTGCGTTGTGGTTGTAACACGCTATTTCGGCGGAATTTTGCTTGGCGGCGGCGGTTTGGTGCGAGCTTATTCCCATGCCGCAAAGCTCGGCGTTGATGCCGCAGGAATCAAAAAAATGTCGCTTTGCGTTCGTGCGGAATGTGAATGTGATTACAGCTTTTACGGCAAGCTTTCTTCGCTCATTCCTGAATGTGGCGGTACTGTTGAAAACGCCGATTTCGCCGAAAATGTCAATGTCGTTTTCACGATGCCTGAGGATTGCTTTGCAC
>CAYQRS010000065.1:0-9159 GCA_964419825.1 uncultured Eubacteriales bacterium | reverse complement strand
AAGGTCGCTTTCCTGAACCTTAGTTGCGGGAATGCCTGTCCAAAGCTCGATTACACGGGCTAAATCGTCCTCAGTTACAAGATTATCCTTTGCAAGCTCGGCAAGATTATTGATTTCGTTCTCACAAACCATTATCTCACTCTTAACCTTGCTGATTGCTTCATAATCTGCTTCCTTGGCCTCTGAAAGCTTTTGATGCTCAACCTTGAGCCTGTTGAGCTTGCGTTCGGCCATTTCGTGCATACTGATATATTTGTTGCGAAGATTTGCACAGGTGCAGGCTTCATCGAGCAAATCGATTGCCTTATCGGGCAGGAATCTATCGTTAATATAACGCTCAGAAAGCACAACAGCATTGTAAACCAAGGTATCGTTTATACGAACATGGTGATAATCCTCGTAATAATCCTTTATTCCAAGGAGAACCTTATAGGTATCCTCAACCGACGGCTCTTCAATCTTAATCGGCTGAAGTCGGCGTTCGAGTGCGGCATCCTTTTCGATATACTTGCGGTATTCGGTAAAGGTCGTTGCACCGATAATCTGAATTTCGCCACGGGAAAGCGCAGGCTTGAGGATATTGGCGGCATTCATAGCACCGTCAGATTCACCTGCACCGACAAGGTTATGAACCTCATCGATGAAAACGATAATGTTGCCATCCTCCTTGATTTCCTCAATCAAGCCTTTGATTCTGCTCTCAAACTGACCTCTGAACTGTGTGCCTGCAACAAGACCTGCAAGGTCAAGCATATGAATCTCTTTTTCGGCAAGCTTTGCAGGAACTTCACCGTTGGCAATGCGCAACGCCAAGCCCTCTGCAATGGCAGTTTTACCGACACCCGGTTCGCCGATAAGACAAGGGTTATTCTTCGTACGGCGGCAAAGAATTTGAATCGCACGGTTTATCTCGTTATCTCTGCCGATTATTCTGTCAATCTTTCCATCCTTCGCTTTTGCGGTAAGATTGGTGCAATGCATCGTGAGATATTTTCTCTTTTTATCGTTGGCGTTCTTCTTTTTCTTGCCAAATAACGAACGGGAGGATTTTTCCTTGCTCTCGCCTTCCTCTTCCTGCTCATCATCGCCTTCATCGCTTTGCGGAACAAGCGAATTATTGCCCATATTCATAAAATTTTGCATAAAGGGCAACGACGGAGCGCCGCCGTTTTCAAAAGCACCTTCATCAATGCCTTCAAAAGCCGATTCCATCTGCTCGCTGATCATATCAACATCGTCCTCAGTGATGCCCATATTTTCCATCATCTGCTTAATCGGACCGACATTCATATCCATTGCACATTTAAGGCATAAGCCCTCCTGCTTATTTTCGCCGTTCTCAAACTTCTGCACGAAAATAACAGCAGGTCTTTGTTTGCACTTACTGCAAATCATACTTTTCATTTACTTACTCCTATTTTAAAAATCATTTACTTTGATTGCGCTTTTCTTTAATCTGCCTAAAAACATCGGGCATATAAGCAACAAATGCAATTAAAGCAAGAATTGCCGAAACAGCAACAAGAACAATGCACCAAACATCGGGCAAAGCGTATTTTGCCGAAAGCACGCCAACCTCAGGACCGAAAACAAACATTACAACCATAACGCCATAGAATACAAAGGTTGCAACCTTGCCGTAAATTTCAGCCGCCGTGGGCTTCAAGCCACACATGAGCATAGTTACGCCGCCGATAACAAAAACCGCTTCTTTTGCAATGAAAATTAAGAATATCCAGCTATAGGCATTCATCAATTCATTACCGCAACTATTAAACTGCATAAAGAGCAAAATTGCAATGGTAATTTGAGTCAGCTTATCGGCAAGAGGGTCAAGCATTTTGCCAAGCTCGCTGATTTGGTTGAATTTTCTTGCGATTTTGCCATCGATAAAATCGGTAATACCCGAAAGAATCAGTATGGCAACTGCCCAACCCAAAAATCCTTTATAGAACAGCACACCGAAAACAGGTATAAGCGCAATTCTTACAAAAGATATGTAGTTCGGTATTGTCTTCCAGCCCGTCAAATAACGCTTAGCAACTTCCTTAAGATTGTCCATTTTCTTTTCTCCTTAACACAAAAAGTTTATTTAATATTAGCAGCTTCATTTGACTGAAAATTGCTAATAATGTTTACAATTTTTGAATTTTCGACAGCTTGAGTGAATTTATCTGAATTATAATCGGTAATAGCTACAGCCATATTCAGAAAAAGTGAAATAATTATTACAATTACCGCACCCTCAAGCGCCCCAACCGCACCGCCGAGCAAACGGTTTGTTTGCCTGAGAAGCGGAAGCTTTGCGAATTTATCCACCAAGTTTATCAACAGCCCAAGAGCCAACCGCACTACCGTGAAAATCACCAAATATGCAACCATTTTGAGCAGAACCAAGGCGGCAGGGCGAATTATCTCCTGCGAAATCTGCTCGGCAGCAGTAGCGCCGTTTTCGCTTTTTGAGGCAATCTGTTTGCTGACGGCATCAATATCGATGCCGATATCCTTGAGCTGTTCGGTCAACCATTGCGGAATATAATCAACAGCTTGGTTAATTGCTTGCGCCGCATCCTTGCTCGAAAAGCCATCGGGGATCTCCTGCTCGATTTTTGAAGCTACAAAGCTATCAAAAATGTTATCGTAGCTCCATTGTGCCAAATCATCGCTGTAATTCACAGCGGCAAAAATCGCCACCAAAACACAAACAAGCGAAAGAACACAACGCAAAAAGCCTTTCCTCGCAGAAGAAAGAATGTTGATAACCAAAATAATCACAAGCGCCGCATCAACGGCGTATTTAACAAAATAATCCATAATGCTCACTTAACATCCATTCTGACTAATTCGCCGTAACAGAGGGCGTAACAGTATTTACCGTTAACAACCTGCTTTTGTGCGCTGATTTCAAGCTCGGTTTCGCTGAGCAATTTGCCACGCTTATTGTAGCACCTCAAATAATCGTTACTGTCGTATATTGACAAAACAGAGCCGTCAAAATCAACGCTCTCGATTTTTGCGTTTACATCAGCGCTGAATATCTCCTCACCAAGGCTGTTGAGTAAGGCGACCGCACCTGAACCGATGCTGCCGTATTTTGAGAGAACGACGGCAAAATTACCGCTTTCGTCTGCCGCAAAACGGGAAATCGTGTTATAGCCGAAATCAACATCGGTTTTATCCTTGTTGTTTTTGATGATGCTGTATGAATTTTCGGCAACGGCAATAACAGTATCCTTGCCGCTGTAAAAAACGGAATTGAGGTTTTTGCCCTCAAAGGTAAACTCACTGAAAACTTCTTTTTTATTTATATCAATTATATAGAGCTTGGAATAAGAGCTTGCATTGGATGCTCCAATACCGATTGCGGCAATATATTTTCCGCTTGGCGAAAAAGAAATTCCGATAATATATTCCTGTGCGCATTTAAAATCGAAAAGCTTTTCGTATGATGGCGAATATATTCTCAAAACGCTTGCGCTGTTTTCGGAAGAAAGCGAAAAAGCTATGTTGCCTTTTTTGCCGATAGTGGAGCAATAAATCTCCTCTTCAAGCTCACCCTCTTCAATAACATCGTTACGGTCTGCCACAAAGAAGCGGCCTGTAACACGGTCGCAAAGCAAGAGTCTGCCGTTAGCGGTATTAAGCAGAGGCTTTGAATATGAATGATGATACTCAGCAATTTCCTTTGCGGTTGAATTGAGCAAAATAACACGCTCCTCCTCAAGCAAAACCACGCAATCACCGAGAGTATCCATACCGTTGACCTTATCACTGCCGACCGACAAGGGATAACCCGGACCAGGCTTAAGATTAGATACACTCTGGCTGATATAATCCACAGCCTTGGTGAAGGTTACATTGCCGAGAGCACGAGCCGCAACAAACAGCAGAGAAAGAACAACAACGGCGGTTAAGGCGATTTTGCCAAGCAAAGCCAATTTATCAAGCCTGTTTTTGCGCTTTTGCTTAGCTTGATTTTGCTTTTCAACCTGCTGTTGACGCATTCTTCTGCGTTCAAGCATTTTTTCGTTCATCAGCTTTTCTTCTTCGGATGTGAAAGGTTGCTTACTGTTATTATCCATCACAAAACCTCAATAATAAACTTTGTTTAAATATAAACCTTGCGGAGGGGCTGTTACCCCTGCCTTAGTGCGATCCTTTGCAAGAATTATCTGCGAAATTTCATCCACGGCTATTCTGCCCATCGTAATATCTGTGAGCGTACCGACCATAATACGAACCATATTATAAAGGAAGCCGTCTGCTTCAACCGACATTATTAAATCATCGCCGTTACGAACGACCGAAAAGCTCTTAACCGTTCTGACAGTCGATTTAACTACACTGCCTGCAGAGCAAAAAGAAGCAAAATCGTGCGTACCAACCAAATGCTGTGCCTGCTCGTTGAGCAGCTTTTCATCAATATGCTTACGGAATTCCCAGCATCGGTCAATTTGAAACGGATCGGGTATATATGAATTATGGATTTTATAGATATACTGCTTGCCAAGGCAATCAAACCGAGCATGAAAATCGATCGGCTTTTCTTCGCAAGCGATTGCAACAATATCATCGGGCAAATATGCATTCAGTGCATTGACCACGGTTGCACATTTAAGGGATGAATCTGTGCGGAAATTGCAGCAATAAGTGTTTGCGTGAACGCCTGCATCCGTTCGGCTGCAACCGTTAATCGAAACAGAGCCGCCAATGAATTTCTCAACCGATTCACGCAGCGTTTGCTGAATTGAGGGTGCATTCAGCTGAGCTTGCCAACCACTGTAGGCTGTGCCAACATATTTGATTGTCAAAGCCAAGTTACGCATTTTTACACCAGCCTAATCAGATTAAATGAGCGAAATAACGGTTGAGAAGAATTACGCCAACCAAAAGGGCAACAATTCCAAAAACAAAAAGAACATCGATAAAAGTGAATTTCATCTGTTTCATACGGGTTCTTTTGTTACTGCCCGTATAACAGCGACATTCCATTGCGAACGCAAGCTCGTAAGCACGCCTGAATGATGAAACAAACAGCGGCACAAGTATCGGCACAAGCGCCTTTGCACGCTGAATTAAATTGCCGCTTTCAAGGTCAGCTCCTCTCGCCTTTTGCGCATTCATAATTTTATCGATTTCCTCAATCAAGGTCGGAATAAAGCGCAGGGCAAGAGTCATCATCATTGCAATGGTATGAACCTCAATTTTGAATATTTTGAGCGGAGAAAGCAAACGCTCGATTGCATCGGTAAGCATTGTGGGGGTTGTTGTATAAGTCATTAAGGAGCTTGCAATAATAAGGCAGATTATGCGCACGGTCATAAAAGCGGCGGTAAATACACCCTTATCGGTTATTTCGATAAAGTTCCATTTAAAAAGCACATTGCCGCCCGACACATAAAAGAGATTGAGCACCGCCGTTAACACGATTATTAAGACAATGCCCTTTAAGCTTTTGAAAAGCATTTTAAACGGCACGCTCGAAATGCACACACCTGCAAACAGGAATGCCACCATCAGCGCAAGCGCAAAGAAATTTTTGCAAATGAAAATCGCAAAAATGAAAGCAAGCGTCAAGACGATTTTGTTGCGTGGATCCATTTTATGGAGCAAGGATTTACCCGGATAGTATTGACCAATCGTAATATCCTTTATCATTATCGGCTGCCTCCCTTCATCAGCGGAAGGAGCGATTTCAAGCCGTCATCCACGGTATAGATATTGTTCTCAACAGCGATGCCTTTGGCTTTGAGCTTTGAAAAAATCTTTGTTATCTGCGGGATTGTCAAACCCATTTTTTCAAGCTCCTCGCTTTGCGAAAAGACTTTGTCAACCGTGTCATACATTGCGACACGGGAGTTATTCATAACAAGGATTTTTGTTGCGATGCTTGCAACATCCTCCATGCTGTGCGAAACAAGCAAAACGGTTGCACCTGTTCTGCGCTTGTAGTCGGTTATCATATTAAGAATTTCACGCCTGCCCTTTGGGTCAAGACCCGCAGTCGGTTCATCAAGAATAAGTATTTTTGGGTTCATAGCCATTACTCCGGCGATTGCAACCCTGCGCTTTTCACCGCCCGACAAATCAAACGGAGATTTGTTGAGCAGCTCTGCCTTTAAGCCTACATATTCTGCAGCAGACAAAACGCTTTTTCTAATATCTTCATCACTCATACCCATATTTTTCGGGCCGAATGAAATATCTTTAAAAACAGTTTCTTCAAAAAGCTGATATTCGGGATACTGAAAACAAAGCCCAACCTTAAAGCGAACATCACGCATACGCTTTTTATCGGACCAAATATCCTCACCATCAATAATGACAGAGCCTTGATCAGGCTTGAGCAAACCGTTAAGATGCTGAATAAGGGTGCTTTTGCCTGAACCTGTGTGACCGATAATGCCAACAAGCTCACCCTGCTCAATATCAAGGTTAATATCTTTAATTGCGCTCACACTCAGCGGTGTTCCGCCGCCGTAGGTGTGGGTAACATTCCTCAGTTGAATTATGGGCATTGTTTACTCCTTAGTGCTTACTTCCTTGAATTATCTCCGCAATCGCTTCAACACATTCATCCTCATTCAACAAATCCGTTGCGATTTTTATGCCGTTTTGTGCCAAGGCATTGGCGAGCTGAGTTGCCTGCGGAACATCAAGTCCAACCTGCAAAAGCTTATTCGCTTGCGAGAAAACCGCTCTCGGCGAGCCGTCAATAATAATCTTGCCGTCATCCATAACAACAACTCTGTCCGCCTGAACCGCCTCATCCATATAATGAGTGACAAGAATAACGGTGATGCCAAGCTCCTTGTTAAGGCGCTTTATTGTTGAAATGACCTCACGGCGACCGTTCGGATCGAGCATAGCCGTAGGCTCATCGAGAACGATGCAATCGGTCTGCATAGCCAAAACGCCTGCGATTGCAACACGCTGCTTCTGTCCTCCCGAAAGCTTATGCGGCTCACTCAAGCGAAAATCGTACATATTAACAGCTTTTAATGCTTCATCAACACGCCTGCGTATTTCTTTGGGAGCAATTCCCAAATTTTCAGGTCCGAAAGCAACATCATCCTCAACAATGGTCGCAACAATCTGATTATCAGGGTTTTGGAAAACCATACCGACCGTGCGACGAATGTTTTCAACATTGTTATCATCCGAGGTATCAAGCCCCGCAACAGTTACTCTGCCTTTTTCGGGAACATTGATTGCGTTAATGAGTTTTGCCAAGGTTGACTTGCCCGAACCGTTATGACCGAGCACGGCAACGAAACTGCCTTTTTCAATTTTTAAGCTGACACCGTTAACGGCGAGGGGCATTTCCTGCCCCTCTTCTTCGGGATCATATCTAAAATAAACATTATCGAATTCAATTATGTTATTCATAAAAGCTTAACCTTATTTTCTCCAAATTGCCGTTGCGCCGCAGGGCAAAACCATACCTGTTTGAGTTACGGGCAAGCCAATTTCATCGCCCGTAACCTTACCGCCGTGCAGAGGCTTAACAACAGAACCGAGAATATACTCCATAACAGAGGGAGAAAGACCTGTTGTGTATGAATTGATGAGCATTGCGATTGCATCATCACTGAGCAGCTGCTCGCAAAGAGAAACGAAGTTATAAACCTCATCCTCAAGCTTCCACACCTCACCACCAGGACCTCTGCCGTACGAGGGCGGATCCATAATGATGATATCGTACTTATTACCACGGCGAATCTCACGCTGAACAAATTTTATGCAGTCATCAACAAGCCAACGAACCTGGCCGTCGATAACCTTGCTTGAAACGGCGTTTTCCTTTGCCCACGCGACCATACCCTTTGAAGCATCAACATGAGTGACATGAGCGCCGCTTTTAAGTGGAGCAACGCTCGCACCGCCTGTGTAAGCGAAAAGATTGAGGACCTTTACGGGGCGGTTAGCTTTTTCAATCATACTGCGAACCAAATCCCAATTCGTAGCCTGCTCAGGGAACAGACCTGTGTGCTTAAAGCCCATTGTTTTGATATTAAAACGCAAATCGCCGTAATTGATTTCCCAACGGTCGGGCAATTTGCCGAGAACCTGCCAGCTACCGCCGCCTGTTTGCGAACGGTTATAGCGTGCATTTGCCTTACGCCAAAGCGGATGGCGTTTGCCTGTTTTCCAAATAACCTGCGGATCGGGTCGAATGAGGATGACATCACCCCAACGCTCCAAACGCTCGCCGTCTGTGCAATCAAGCAGTTCGTAATCCTGCCATTTATCTGATACTCTCATTTTTCAAATTCCTTTTAGATTAGTCTTTCCTTAACAACAATCGCAATCTCATTGGCAAGGCGTTTAATCAATTCTTCATCCTTGCCCTCAACCATTACACGAATAAGCGGCTCGGTACCTGAAACACGAACAAGAACTCTGCCGTTAGTGCCAAGCTCCGATTCGGCAGCTTTGATTGCCTTTTTAATCTCACAATCGCTTGCATAGCGTACCTTGCCGAGCTGAGAAACTCTGACATTAACCATTGTTTGGGGGTAAATCTCAATCTCACCAGCAAGCTCGCTGAGCTTTTTGCCACTGCGCTTAATGATTTGAAGCAGTTGGATTGCGGTAAGCTGACCGTCACCCGTTGAAGCAAAATCATGGAATATTACATGACCTGATTGCTCACCGCCGATTGAATAATCGCCCTCAAGCATTCTTTCGAGAACATAGCGGTCACCAACGGAAGTGATTTCAACATTGATGCCATACTTCTTGCAGTAATCATGGAAGCCCATATTCGACATGACCGTAACAACTGCTGTATCGTTTTTAAGCTTGCCTGCCTTTTTGAATGCCGCAGAGCAAATTGCAACAATTTTATCGCCATCAACAACATTACCCTTTTCGTCAACAGCAAGCATTCTGTCTGCATCGCCATCAAACGCAAAGCCAACATCGCACTTGTTTTCAACAACGAACTTCTGCAATTCATCAAGGTGGGTTGAACCGCAGTTACGGTTGATATTGATACCTGTCGGTGTGGCGGAAATAACCTCAAGATCCGCACCGAGACTTGTGAACAGCTCAGGTGCAGTGAGCGAAGCAGAACCGTTGGCGCAATCAAGAGCAACCCTAATGCCTGCAAAATCCTCTTCAACTGTGTCGAAAAGATGCTCAATATAATCAAAG
>CAYQRS010000064.1:0-9213 GCA_964419825.1 uncultured Eubacteriales bacterium | reverse complement strand
TTGACGGGCTTACAATCGACAACCTTAGCAACTCTCAAATCGACAGCGGCGAATTGGTCAATCGTAATCGGCTCTGCCTCCTCGAAGGCAGGCTTCTTTTCCTCGGTCTTTGCGGCAATTTCAGCCTCGATTTCGGCAAGCATTTTCTCAGCATCGATACGGTTGAAAAGCGGAGCTGATTCGCCCATTACCGTGCCGACGGGTATTGCGCCGAACTCATTAAGGCTATCATAAGAATTGATATTGCAACCAATCTGCGCAAAAATCTTTTCGGCAGTTTCGGGCATATAGGGCTGAAGCTGAACTGCAATGAAGCGGATGCTCTCGATAAGGTTATACATAACAGTACCGAGGCGTTCTTTTTTATCCTCTTCCTTTGCGAGCGCCCAAGGTGCGGTTTCATCAATATATTTGTTACTGCGCTTTGCAACAGCCATTACCTCTGCAACGGCATCGCTGACACAGAAGCTATCCATTTTTGCAGCACATCTTCCAACAGAATCAAGCGCAACCTTTTTAAGCTCCTCATCAACCTCTTCAGCGGCTGTGGGTGCAGGAAGGACACCGCCGAAATACTTTTTAACCATTGCAACCGTGCGGTTAACAAGGTTGCCGAGAGTGTTGGCAAGATCGGAATTAAAGCGTTCGATAAGGGTTTCGTAAGTGAGTGAACCATCGGAAGCGTGCGGAATTTCGCTGAGGACATAATAACGAACTGCGTCAACACCGAAACGATCTGCAAGCTCATCGGCATAAATAACGTTGCCCTTTGACTTGCTCATTTTATCTGCACCGACAAGCAACCACGGATGACCGTAAACCTGCTTGGGCAAGGGCTCACCGAGAGCCATAAGCATAATAGGCCAATAAATCGTATGGAAGCGAACAATATCCTTACCGACAATATGGACATCGGCAGGCCAATATTTTTTGTAATTTTCCGCACTACCGTCGGGATCATAGCCGAGGGCGGTTATATAGTTTGAAAGCGCATCGATCCAAACATAGATAACATGGTTATCATCAAATGTGACGGGAATACCCCATTTGAATGAGGAGCGAGAAACGCAAAGATCCTGCAAGCCAGGCTTGATGAAATTGTTGAGCATCTCTTTTTTACGGCTTTCGGGATAGATGAAATTGGGGTTAGCCTCAATATAATCCTCAAGCTGCTTCTGATACTTTGAAAGGCGCAGGAAATAAGCCTCTTCCTTGGTGGGGACAACCTCTCTGCCGCAATCGGGACATTTGCCGTCAACAAGCTGAGATTCGGTAAAGAAGCTTTCGCATGGAACACAGTAAAGACCCTCGTAAGCGCCTTTGTATATATCGCCCTGATCGTAAAGCTTTTTGAAAATCTTTTGAACGGTTTTTTCGTGATATTCATCCGTTGTGCGGATAAAATGATCGTAAGTTGTGTTAAGGCGGTCACAAATCGCTTTGATTTCGCCTGCGACCTTGTCAACATATTCTTTTGGCGAAACGCCTGTTTCTTTTGCATAGTTTTCTATCTTCTGACCGTGTTCATCGGTGCCTGTGAGGAAGAAAACATCATAGCCCTGCATTCGCTTAAATCTTGCAATGGCATCGGTGAGAACAATCTCATAAGAATTGCCGATGTGGGGCTTGCGTGAAGTATAGGCAATGGCAGTTGTGATGTAGTAAGGCTTTTTGGACATTTATGTTTCCTCCTTGGAAATAGATGGATATAGCATTACTAATACAGTATAACACATTTTCAGTAAAATACAACATTTATTTTGTTCAACTTTAATTGACATATATAGTAAATGATATTATAATTAAAGCATTGATTTAACAGAGAGGTTTAATCTATGCCCGTTGATTTTATTGAAAAAGCAAATTCCGCTCACCCCTCACCCCGTCAGCTTAAATGGATGGAAACCGAATACGCAGGCTTTTTGCATTTTGGTATGAACACTTTTTCCGGCAAGGAGGAGGGCAGCGGCTTTGAGGATATTGACACCTTCAACCCCACCGCTTACAACCCTGAGCAATGGATCAAAACAGCCAAGCACGCAGGTATGCAAGCTGTTGTTATGACAGCCAAGCACCACGAAGGCTTCTGCCTTTGGCAGACCGAAACAACAATGTTTTCGGTCAAGGGCTGCCAATGGAAAAACGGCGAGGGTGATGTTGTGCGTGATGTTGCCGAGCTGTGCGAAAAATACGGCTTAAAATTCGGCATTTATATTTCTCCCCTCGATTTAAACCACCCTGCATACGGCAAGGGCGAAGAATACAACGCTGTTTTTGAAAAGCAATTAACCGAACTGCTCACAAATTACGGCGACATTTACGCCGTTTGGATTGACGGAGCAACAAGCAAGGATAAGCCTCAAAGCTTCAACTGGGAAGGCTGGTTCAAGCTCATCAGACAGCTTCAGCCAAACTGCGCAATCACAAACTGTGGTCCTGATGTGCGCTGGGCAGGCAACAACGTCGGAATCACAAGAGAAAGCGAATGGAGCGTTGTTCCCGAGCACTACCGCATTTTTGACATTGACAACGGCAAAATCAATGTCGGAAAAACCTCTCCGAATTTTTCGCTCAACGACATCGGCAGCCGCAAACAGCTCAAAAAGCACGACAGCTTCACCTTCTACCCTGCCGAATACGCAGTTTCACTCAGAGAGGGCTGGTTCTACCGCAAGGGTGAAGATATTTCCGTCAAGCCGCTATCCAAGCTGCAAAAGATTTATGAGGGCTCTGTTGGCGCAAACGGTTCGCTTTTGCTCGGCTTTTGTCCTCAGCCAGACGGCAGGCTCAACGAAAAAGATATTGAAGCGCTCGTAACCTTCGGTGCGGTTTTATCGCTCCATTTTGAAGATAACCTTGCACTTGATTCAAGCATGAGCGGCAACTGCAAGCTTGACGATTTGCACGCACCCGAAAGAGCTTTGCCCGACAAAAAGGGTTTTTGGCACTCAGGCTTAAACGCAAAAAAGCCCGAACTGATCATCGACATGGGCGATGATTATGATGTTGACCGAGTTGTTCTCAAGGAACACATCCAAACAGGTCAGCAGATTGAAGAATTCGTGCTTTTTGCGCAAATCGGCGACAAATGGAAGAAGATATACAAAGGCACGGTCATCGGTCGCAAGAGGATCGCTGAACTTAAATACACAACACGCACAAGGCGAGTTAAGCTCCAAATCACAAAGATGAGAGATTTCGCAACAATCGACAGCTTTGAATTATATTGAAAAACAGGCAACAAAACGGATTTGTTTTGTTGCCTGCTTTTTATTGCACGCTTACATTAGCGTTCAGCTTGCATTTTTCGCTGAGGTTTTTGTTCATTATTTTAATCGGCTTATCGGCTGAAATTTCGGTCACAGAGCCGTTTTCCCAAGCGAATGAGAGCTGGACACCGCCGACAAGAAGATTTTTCATTCTGCCCTTTTGCCAGCTTTGAGGGCAAGCAGGCAGCAATTCACTCACGCCGTTTTCCGTGTAGCAAAGCAATTCATTGACACCAGCGACAAAGCCATAGTTGCCGTCGATTTGAAAAAGGAACGGCGGATGCATATCGAAAAGATTGCCGAAAACTGAGTTTGCGAGCATATTATCGATTACACTTTCAGCGGTCTTCGGCTCATGAAGCCTGCCTGCAAGACAAATTGCCCACGCCGCAGACCAGCCGATATACTGTTGCCAATTTTCCGTGCGGATATGGTAAAGCTCTCGGCAAGCCTCTCTCAGCCGCTCATCGGCATAATACTTGACCGTATCGGCAGGATAAATACAATAAAGCGGGGAAAAATGGCGATGACCGATTTCTTCGGGCTTGAAATCCCTCGACCACTCCATAAGACCGTATTTACCGACACCGAGCGGTTTAAGGGCGGCAAGCTTTTCACTAACCTCCCCTGCTATCTCGCCATTCGGCTCGACTTCAAGATAATTTTGCAGGGCAACACGGGCAACCTGCATATCAAACGCAGTTCCGATATCAACGGCGCTTTTCTTGCCCTTGCTGTCAAAATAATTGTTTTCGGGCGAGGTTGAGGGAACAATCACATACTGACCGTTATGCTCAACAAGATAATCATTAACAAAGAGCGCCGATTGGCGAACTGCTTCAAAAAGCTTTTGCTTATATTCATTTGTGATATTCAAGCCGTTTTTATAGTGGGAATAAGCCTCGTTAACAAGCCAAGCGCCGCAGAGAGGCTCATAAAGCCAGCACGGCTCACCGCCGACGGGCGTTGTTTTGCGCCAAACATCGGTATTATGGTTACAGCATCCGCCACGGCAGCCGTAATTGACCGAAGCTGTTTTTTGACCTGCTTGCATAAGCTCATAGCAAAAATCAATCAAAGGATAGGCACATTCGGAAAGATTTGAAGCCGAAACAGGCCAATAATTCATTTGAGTGTTGATATTCACGGTATAGTTACTGCTCCACGGTGGGCAGGTGCTTGCGTTCCAAATACCCTGAAGCGTTGTAGGCTGACCGCCCTTACGACTTCCTGCGATGAGGAGATATTTGCCGTAATTATAAAAAAGCTGAATTAAAGCAGGATCGGTCTTGCCCTGCTTTGCGGTATTGAGCAGGTCAAGCGTATTCATCTCGCTCTGAGCGCAAAGAGAAAAGCTTTGGCGGTTGAAGAGCTTTTGATAATCCTTGAGATGCTTTTCAAGCAAAACATCGTATTCACAATCGACTTTATTGAGCTGCTTGATACATTGCCTTTTTATATCGTCAACGCTGTTATTGGGCTTTTTGTTCCAGCCAAGATAGCCTGTTTTTGTTGTTATAACAAAGGTGACACGCTTTGCGCCTTTAATATGAAGCTTGCTTTTTTCAAAGCTCATTTTACCATCGGTTACGGTTTTCAGCACCATTGCAAATGCCATACCCTCGCCTTTTGTGTAATCAAGGTTTTTTCTGCTGACATATTGAGGCAAGCTTCTGTCCGGTGCGTTACCTGCAATGCAAAGCAGCTCACCCTCAACTGTCGATTTTGAACGGAGCTTTGAATTGAGTGAAACGCTAAGACTTATCGGTTCATCGCTTTCGACACGGTAAACCGCAACATTATCGGGATAAGAAACAAAGCAGGTGCGCTTTTCGCCTTTGAAGGAAACGGTATGCAGAGCTGTATCCAAATCAAGCTCACGCCGATAGCCTCGCACGCTTTTTTTGGCAAAGCTGATTTTAACATCACCGAACGGCATATAAGCTTCACTCCAGCCGCCGTTAAGCTCTGCCTTTGTCAATTCATGTGCGGCATTAAATTCACCGTTAAAGAGCAAATCCCTCGCAACGGAAAGGTTTTTACGCACGCTGTTCCTCGGTTCTTCCGCTCCCGTGCCCGACCAAAGGGAGCTATTGTTAAAAGAAAGCAAATCCTTATGCCTGCCGCCGTAAGCCATTACGCCGATTTTGCCATTGCCCAGCGGCAGGGCTTCACGCCAATATTTTGCCTGCTTTTTGTAAAAGAGCTTATTCATAAAGCTTCCTCCTTATTTTTGGTTGAACACGGCGGTGAATGTAACTGTGCTGTTCTCACGCCTTGCATTGATTGTGCCTTTGTGCATTTCAACAACCGCTTTTGCGATTGAAAGACCTATGCCGTAGCCACCTGTTTCCCTTGAACGGGAGCTATCCGAGCGGTAAAACCGATCGAAAAGGCGTTCGACATCAAATTCAAAATCGCCGTCGATTTTGTTAACAGTTTCCAAAACGATTTTATTAAGCCTTTTATTGAGCTTTATGACGATTTCGGAATTAGCCGCTGAATACTTGAGCGCATTATCGCACAAAACCGACACCAGCATATTGACCGAGGAGCTATTGCCGTAAAGAATTACATCGGGTTCAAGCTCCAAAACGATTTTTTTGTTATTTTGCTCGGCAATAACCTCAAAGGAATCGGCAATACTGCGAACCGTACTGCTCAAATCAAAGCTTTCAAAATCTTTTTTTGAAGAGCCTTCATCAGCCTTTGCCAAAATAATGAAGCGATTGACAAGCTCCGAGAGGCGCTGAGTTTGCTTATGTATCGAATCGAGCCACTCGTTTTTGCCGTAAGTCAGCTCCAAAACATCGGAATTGGCGGCAATAATCGCAAGGGGCGTTTTCAGCTCATGACCTGCGCCTGTGATAAACTGCTTTTGGCGCTGTGCGTTTTTCATAACAGGACGAATGGCTTTATCGGAAGTTATAAAGCCCGCAATCGAAAGAATCACAAAGCTTGTTATGCCGGTTATAAAGGTTATTGTGACAAGCGAGCCTGCATTGGCAAGCTCACTGCTTATATCAAGAAAATACACCTCGGTTGCATTCTCGCTCTCGACGGTAAGAAATTTGTAAGGACCTTTGATATAGCCTGTTGTTTTGCCCGTTTCCATGGCGAGCCTTGCGCAATGGACTGCCTGCGCATCGGTTACATCGTCAAGGCGGCGTGTGTAAATTCCCGTTGCCAAGCCATCCTTTGAAATTTCAACGGCAAAGAAGCGGTTACTGTAATAAAGCTCAATTTCAAGCGGATTGAAATATTGCAAAGTATTGACAATATCGCCGTTTATGCCGACATTGAAGCTATCCTCAACAAGCACACCGTCATTCTCGGAAAGCTCAACAAGAGTTTGAGTTGTACGCCGATCCATACTCGCAAGAGTGAGCAAATCAACAGATGCCAAAATCGTAACCAAAACAACAAATGCCGTTATTATTATCGAAACCACAAAACGGCGTTTAAGCTGTTTAATCATTTCATTTTTCCTCTTTTTCAGTAAGAATATAGCCGCCGTTACGGATTGCTTTTATCTGAATATCGGAACCGATTGCGACAAGCTTTTTGCGCAGGTTTGAAACATACACCCAAACAACGCTGCTATCCGTTTCGCTATCGAAGCCCCAAATGCGTTCCATAAAGCTCTCTAAAGAAATGAGTCTGCCGTAAGAGGACATCAGCATTTCAAGCATTTGATACTCCTTGCCTGCCAAGCGAATGGTCGATTTAGGTCCTGAAAGCTCATAATTATCACGGTTGAGAGTGATTTTGCCGCAGGAGAGGATATTCGGCTGATAATCATTGCTGCGCCTTGTTACGGCTCTGATACGGGCAAGCAGCTCGCCCATTGCGAACGGCTTTGGCAAATAATCATCAGCACCTGCGTCAAGCCCTGCTATACGATCCTCAATTTCGCTTTTTGCAGTAAGCATTATCGCAGGAGTTTTGATGCCTTTATCACGAACGGCACGCAAGACCTCCAAGCCACTTAAGCCCGGCATCATAATATCAAGCAGCAAGGCATCGTAATTGCCGCTCATAGCATAATCCAACGCATCATTACCGTTGCAAACGACATCGACGGAATAATTATTATGCTTCAAAATCGCCGCAACGGCATTGGAAAGCTCTTTTTCATCCTCGGCAAGCAATAAGCGCATTATCGTTCCTCCGTTTTCTTTTACTTAATAATCAAATTATACCATACTATTTTTTGTTTGTAAATTTAAAAAAGCCGAAGTTTAGACTTCGGCTTAAAAAAGATTATTTGAACGTGCGAGGTTTATCGGGGATTACAACGATTTCGCCCTTTTCACGGGTTGCTTTCAAATCGATAACACGCTGATTAGAAGAACCACGGAACTGAAGCGAAATATCGTGGAGCGACTGCACAAAGCGTCCATCCACAAGGACATCGATCAAGCTGAGAAGCTCATCTGTCACCTCACACCTCGGATAAGCCCCCTCAACCGTAAGCTCCTTATCGAGCGTGAAGCCGGTGAAGCACCAAACATTTTTTTCGGGACATTCCTTACGCACACGCTTTAAAAATTCAAGCAGGCAGGGCTGATTTTTCGGCTCAAAGGGCTCGCCGCCCAAAAGAGTTAAGCCATCAACATAAGGCGTTTGGAGTGAGGCGATTATTTTGTCTTCAACAGCTTTGGTGAACGGCTGACCGTAGTTAAAATCCCAAGTTTCGGGCTGGAAGCAATTTTCGCAATGGTTTGTGCAGCCCGAAACAAAGAGAGTTGTTCTGACACCTCTGCCGTTGGCAATATCGCAAAATTTGATGTTACAGTAATTCATAGCTATTACAGATGGAGCACACGCTCTTTAATCTCCTGAGTTCTGCCTTGATTCCAATACTGCGTACCGATATAGCCGCAGGTACGGCGTGCAACATTCATCTTTGACTGATCGGTATTGCCGCACTTGGGGCATTTCCAGACAAGCTTACCGTCATCCTCGCCGATTTCGATTTCGCCATCCCAGCCGCAAACCTGACAGTAATCGGATTTTGTGTTAAGCTCGGCATACATAATATTGTCGTAAATAAACTGCATAACCTTAATGACAGCATCGATATTATTCTGCATATCGGGTACTTCAACATAGCTGATTGCACCACCCGGTGAAAGAGCCTGAAACTGCGATTCAAAGGCAAGCTTTGAGAAAGCATCGATTTCTTCGGTTACATGGATATGATAGCTGTTTGTGATATATCCCTTATCGTTGATTCCGGGCACAATGCCGAAACGCTTTTGGAGGCATTTTGCAAACTTATAGGTTGTTGACTCAAGCGGAGTGCCGTAAAGACTGAAATCGATATTGTGCTCTGCCTTCCAAGCCTTACAAGCATCGTTCATATGCTGCATAACCTCAAGAGCAAACGGAGTTGCTTCGGGGTCGGTATGGCTCTTGCCTGTCATATATTTTACACACTCATAAAGACCTGCATAGCCGAGAGAAATCGTTGAATAGCCGCCGAAAAGGAGCTTATCAATCGGCTCACCCTTTTTGAGCCTTGCAAGAGCGCCGTGCTGCCACAAAATCGGTGCGGCATCGGAGAGCGTACCCTTGAGGCGTTCGTGACGGCAAAGCAAAGCCTGATGGCAAAGCTCAAGGCGTTCATCGAAAATGCTCCAGAACTTTTCGTTATTGCCGCCTGATGAGAGGGCAACATCGACAAGGTTGATTGTTACAACACCTTGGTTAAATCTGCCGTAATACTTCGGCTTACCGTTTTCATCAACATAAGGAGTGAGGAACGAACGGCAACCCATACAGGTATAGCAATGACCCTCGCCGTTTTTATCGACCTTGAGTTCAAGCATTTTCTTTTCGGAAATATAATCGGGAACCATTCTGCGAGCTGTGCATTTTGCGGCAAGCTCGGTAAGATAGAAGTAAGGTGAATCCTCATGAATATTCTGCTCCTCAAGAA
>CAYQRS010000063.1:0-9248 GCA_964419825.1 uncultured Eubacteriales bacterium | reverse complement strand
TGTAATCGTATTCCCAGTTGTCATCTGTTCTGAAATCGATTTCGTATTCGTATCTGCCGTCATCGAAATCAAGCTTTGCTTTTGTGAATTTTACATCTTTTGCATTGAGCTTTGCATCTGCAAGGGCAATTTCCTTAGCCTGCTCAAGCGTAATCAAGTTATCCTTTGACGGAGCGGCAAAAGCTGTTGCGGAAACGCTAAACACAACAAGGAGGCTCAAAATAATGGCGATAAGTTTTTTCATGGGATCATTTCCTTTCGTTTTTTGATTTTTTGTTTTCAGCCGTTCCTGACTGTGGCTTAATAATAATCGGCAAACATTAAAGGAATATTAGAAAAACCTAATTTTTCAAATTTTTTTGAAAATAACTGTAAAGAGAGAATATTTGTCTTTTTCCGATTCGGCAAAACATTCCGCCGAATGAATATCGCATATCATTTTAACAAGCGCAAGACCGAGACCGAAGCCCTCTGTTTCGCCACGTGAGGCATCTGCACGGTAAAACCTGTTCCAAATCTTCGGCAAATCCTCTTGGCTGATTCCGATGCCGTCATCTCTGACGGTGAGCTTTGCGTTGCCGTTTTCTTCACTCAGCGTGACGGTGATACTGCCGTTCTCTTTGCCGTATTTTTCGGCGTTGGAGATAAGATTGCCGATGAGCTGAAGAATGAGAGCGGAATTCATATTGATTTCAATGCCTTGCTGAATATCGCTTGTTAAGGTGATATTCTTGCTTGTTTTGAAGCTGTTGCAGGCTTCCTGTGTAATTTCGCTCAAATTGCCTTTTTCAAGGTTGAATCTTTTTGTTCCCTGCTCGGCTCTTGTGATTGCAAGGAGCGATGAAACAAGCGCCGCCATTTTATCGGTCTGCTCCTCAATCGATTCAAGTGCCTGCGTTTTGTCGTCGCCGTCTGCGCTAGCTGAAAGAGCGTATTCACATTCCGCTTTAATAACCGCAAGCGGTGTGCGAAGCTCATGTGAGGCATCCGAGGTGAAGCGCCGTTCGCTCTCAAATGAAGCTTGGAGGCGAGAGAGCATTTCGTTAAAGGTTTCGGAAAGCTCCGCAATTTCAACCGAGGTGCTGTTTGCTTCCAATCGCTTTGAAAGGTCACTGCCTTGAGTTATCTCTTGAGCGGATTTTGTGATTTGCTCAATCGGCTTGACAGTTCTTTTGGAGATGATGTAAGCGCCTGCCGCAGCGAGGAGAATGAAGAGCGGAAAAATATAAAACGCACTTTTGCCGACCGCATCGAACGCTTGAGTTGCGGCATCGGCAGGGCAAATTCCTCTTATATATATATCATTATATGATGTTTTGTCGGCAGTCAGTTCAATTTTGAAAACCTGCCTGTCACGGTACGCAGGCAGGCTGACGCTGATGATCGTTGCTGCTTCCTTTGTTAAGCCTGCGTGCTTTAATGCAATATCGATGGCTTGGCTTGTGCTGATTCCGTTTTTGAAATATGTTTCGGAATAAACTGCCGCTTCAAGCGAGCGTGACGGCGCAACGTCTGCTTCGTAAGAAATTATCTTGCCCGATAAAACATCAATCTCATATTCCAGCTTGTTGTAGCTCAAAAGCGAGGTGTAGATATAATAGCTCTTACCGCCGAATTCCGTTTTCACAACTGAATCTGTTGCGGCAACGGGCGCTTCGATGAGCGATTGAGGTGTTTCGCCTGCGATGTATTCGCCGTTTTTGCTGAACAGATCGCAGTAAATCTCACCCGTGTAAAAAATAAAATCATTTTCAACCTCAAAAATTTGGTTGCTGTATTCGGTTTCATCGGCATTGCTTTCAACAACGTTGACGATGGTTTGGCACAGCTTATCCTCTGCCGCTTCTCGGCTCATAATCATAAGCACGCTCACGCTCAGGGTGCAAACTGCTGTTATGAGCAGAGTTATCCACAGCGTTGTGATTATTTTAAACGAAAATTTTTTCATTGTTCCTCCCTCAAAACATAACCCATGCCTCGAACGGTGTGTATCAGCTTTTTGTCAAAGCCGTCATCAATCTTCTTCCTTAAATATCTTATGTAAACATCAACAACATTTGTTCCGCCCTCATAATCGTAATTCCAAATATGGTCCTCAATTTTCTCCCTGCTCAGAACGATACCGTTGTTGATTGCAAGATATTGCAAAAGCTCATATTCCTTGGCAGAAAGTGAAATGTTAACGCCGTTTCGTGTGACCTTGCGGTTGGCAATATCAACGCTGAGGTCTGCAACAACAATAACATTCGATTTGGAAACGCTGTTTTTGCGGATAATCACCCTCAGTCTTGCAAGCAGTTCTTCAAAAGCGAACGGCTTAATAAGGTAATCATCAGCGCCTATATCCAAGCCCTCAACCCTATCCTCAATGCTGTCACGGGCGGTGAGAAACAAAACGGGAAGATTGTTGCCCTCGCTTCTCAGCCTTTTGAGCAGGGCGAAGCCGTCTGTCCTTGGCATCATAACATCAAAAACGGCGGCATCGTAATCGGTCATACTGATTAAATCGTAGGCTTCCTCGCCGTTGAAACAGCAATCAACGCTGTAGCCTGCGGCCTTAAGCTGTTTTGCGATAATTCTGTTGAGGCTTTTTTCATCCTCTGCAATAAGTATTCTCAATTCAATCTTCCTTTCTTTTTCGATAATATCACAGTTGCCGAGCAAAATAAAGCAATCGCCTTATTTTTCGGGTTTAAACTCATGCTCCTTAACATAATCGAGGAATGCGCTCAAGCAATCTGAAACCCATTTGTTTTTGCGGTGAATGAGCTGCTTCCATATATTTGCCTCGAAATCACAGACATCCAAGTAAACAAGGCTGCCTTTTTTGACCTTTTCATCGGTTGCAAAGCAGGGGAGGAAGGATATACAATCCTCATTATCCTCAAGGAGCTTTGTAATAATATCGGTTCTGCCGATTTCAAGCACAGGCGTAATATCAATCGATTTTTTTGCAAGCAGATTATCAAAAATGCCTCTGTAGCCCATACCTCGCTCTGTGAGGATGAAAGGCTGATCGACAATATCCTCAATCGAAAGATTTGTGCGCTTTGCAAAGGCGGAGTTCTTGTTTGCAACAAAGTGCATATCAATGCGTTCCTCTTTAACAATTAAATAGTCACTGCGGTAAACATGATTGTCAAGCGTTATGACAGCATCGGCTTCGTTCCTGTCGAGCATTTCAAACATATCGTCTGTGTCGGCGTTGGTGAATTTGAGGCTTATGCCCGGGTACTGCTTATGAAAATCAAAGCAGTTCGTCAACAGCATATCCTCGCAAACCGAATCGGGCGAAACAAAATGAATTGAACCGCTCAGCTCCTTTTGCGAATTAAGGCTTTGCATAAATTCATCGGTCAGTGAGCTGACGGTTTGGGCGTATGCCAAAAGCTCCTGACCCTTGTCGGTCAGGCTTATGCTGTGGTTTATGCGGTCAAACAAAAGACAGCCAAGCTCTTCTTCAAGCTGTTTGATTTGGAAAGATATTGTGGATTGCGAATAGCCGAGCTGATTTGCCGCCTTGGTGAAGCTGTTAAGCTCTGCGACATGAACAAATGAAATAAGATTGCGAATTTCCATATTATTCTCCAATCGAATTTATCGATAGTGTTTATCTAAACTATTTGTTTTATTTATCGTTGATTGTATTGTATAATAAGATTAAACAAAAAACAATACCCTTGGAGGAAAAACAATGTCAGAGGTTAAATTTATACAAGGAATCCCGTTCCCGTTGAAATGCATAAGGTGAAAATCGTTCAGCCTTGGTGAAGCTGTTAAGCTCTGCGACATGAACAAATGAAATAAGATTGCGAATTTCCATATTATTCTCCAATCGAATTTATCGATAGTGTTTATCTAAACTATTTGTTTTATTTATCGTTGATTGTATTGTATAATAAGATTAAACAAAAAACAATACCCTTGGAGGAAAAACAATGTCAGAGGTTAAATTTATACAAGGAATCCCGTTCCCGTTGAAATGCATAAGGTGAAAATCGTTCAGCAGCTTTCGCTTCTTCCTGCCGATGAAAGGCTTGCAAGGATGATTTCGGTGAGGATCAATAAAAGCAAACAATGCAATGCGTCCTCTTTGCTTTACGGCAAGGGGGCTTTGAATTTTCGCTTGTAAATTCAAAAGAAAAGTGGTATGATGGGCGTAGATGTTTTACCTAATATGGGAATTGTCAGAAAGGAAATTGTTATGTCAGCGTTATTTCTCAAAATAATATCGGGCATTGTCAGTGCTGTAACAAGTGTTGTTATGGCGTTTGCTCCGATAACGGAGGGCATTGCCGCCTCAAACTTTGAAATGGCAAAAACATTCGATAAGGTCGTTTACGAAAATCAGCTTATTCCCGAACTTGATGAGGAAGGTTGGTGGACCTTTAACACGGACAGAGCTCTCAAAATCGTTCAGCTCACCGATATTCATATCGGCGGAGGAATTTTCTCAAAGCAAAAGGATTCCAAGGCACTCAATGCGGTTGCTGCAATGCTTACTTACGAAAAGCCCGATCTTGTTATTCTCACGGGTGATATGGTTTATCCGGTGCCGCTCCAATCGGGCACAGCCAATAATTCAATTTCAACCAAAATGCTTATCACGCTCATGGAACAGCTCGGCGTTTATTACACGGTCTGCTTCGGCAACCATGACAGCGAGTTTTACGCAACCCACACAAGGGAGCAGGTTTCTGATATGTGGGCTGATGAAAGCCTTAAATATTCTCTTTACCAAGCAGGTCCAAAGGATGTTGACGGCTATGGCAACCAGATAATCAAGGTCAAAAATTCCGATGGCATTGTTACGAACGCTTATTTCGTTCTTGATTCACACGATTACACCGAGGAAGATGTGTTCGGTATTCAAGGCAAGTACGATAATGTTCACGAAAATCAGGTTCAATGGTACAAGGAGAGCGTGCTGAAAATCGACAAAGCCAACAAGGCTGTTGATGAGGATTGCGCAATGTTCCCGTCGCTTCTGTTCCTCCATATCCCGCTTTTTGAATACGAAACAGCTTGGCGGGAGCTGAAGGCAAACGGCTATCAGGATACGGAAAATGTTAAGCTTATTGACGGCTGGTATCACGAGAACAACGAGAAGGTTTGCCACGGCGTAAAAACAGATAATCTGTTTGAAACAATGCTTGAGCTTGGCTCGACTAAGGCAATATTCTGTGGACACGATCACACGAATAACGCAGTTCTCGAATACAAGGGCATCCGTATGGTTTACGGTATGAGCGTTGATTACCTTGCCTATATCGGAATTAACTCAAAGGGCTCACAGCGTGGCTGTACGGTTATCGGCTTAACTCAAAACGGTGAGCTTTCCGTTTCGCTTGAGAATTATTATCAGGATAAATACGAAAGCAAATACGAAAAAGAAAACATCACAATGCAGTGGTGACAAACACCGTCACGGCTTTCAAACGGGCAGGGCTTCGGGCTTCTGCCCGTTTCGGTTTATTATAATGTATATATAACTATAATATAAGCGGTTAACATTTTCTTTGTGCTAATTTAAGTTGACTATTAAAAAGGCGTATGATAAAATCAAAGCATAAATTAAAATCCTTTTCAAAGTGAGGCTGAAACAATGAAAGCACCGAAAGCGGTCTATGACCGAATTGAAAAATACACTCAAAAGCTCGCCGATTATCCGAAGCTTGCCGAGCTTTACAAGAATTGCTACCCTAACACTCTTGAAACAACGGTTGAATTCAAGGATGACGGCTCGGTTTTCGTTTTGACAGGCGATATCCCCGCAATGTGGCTGCGTGATTCAACGGCGCAGGTTTCGCATTATCTTCCGCTTGCAGGCGAGGATAAAGAGGTTCGTGACATCATAAAGGGTGTGATCAAGAGCCAATTCAAATATATTCTTATCGACCCTTATGCCAACGCTTTTAATGCCGAGCCTAATTCTCACGGACATATCAATGATTTGCCGAGGAATGACCCTTGGGTTTGGGAGCGCAAGTACGAAATCGATTCGCTTTGCTATCCGTTAAGGCTGATTTATCTTTATTGGAAATCAACGGGCGATTCTTCTGTTTTTGATTCACAGTTCAAAAAAGCGGCAAAAACAATTCTTGAGCTGTGGCAGGTTGAACAGCGCCATGTTGAGCAATCGCCTTACCGCTTCATTCGCACTAATTGTCCTTGGCGTGATACGATACATAATAACGGTATGGGTGCACCTGTAACATACACGGGTATGACTTGGTCGGGCTTCCGCCCCAGTGATGACGGCTGTGTTTTCGGCTACCTCATTCCGTCGAATATGTTTGCTGTTGTCGCCCTGCGCTATATGACCGAGATTTTTGACGAATTTTTCCCTGATGAAAGCGAATTTATTGAGCAGTGCAAGGTTCTGATTGATGAAATTCAGCACGGCATCGATATTTACGGCACGGTTGAACACCCCAAGTACGGCAAGATTTATGCCTGCGAAACCGATGGTATGGGCAACAAGCGTACCTTTGACGATGCAAATGTGCCGAGCCTGCTTTCCGCACCTTATCTCGGCTACTGCTCGGCTGATGATGAAATGTATGTCCGCACAAGGAAATTCATCCTCAGCGAGGATAACCCCTATTTCTTTAAAGGCAAATTCGGTCAGGGTGTCGGCAGCCCTCATACGCCCGACGGCTTCATTTGGCATATTGCTCTTTCAATGCAGGGCTTGACTGCAACGGATAAGGATGAGGTCAGGGCAGTTCTCGATATTCTTTCATCAACCGATGCCGACACGGGCTATATGCACGAGGGCTTCTGCGCAGATGATCCGACTGATTTCACCCGTGAATGGTTCGCTTGGTCAAATTCGATTTTTGCGGAGCTTGTTGAAAAGGCTGTTGATATGGGCGCAATCTGATTGAGAAAAGGAATTAACCTATGAAACCGATAGCATATATTTCAACGGATTTTTCTTCAAAATTCGGTGTGCCTCGCCAGAGCGGCTTGGTTGAAGAAACGCTTGGCAAAATCGTTTTCGAGCCTGAATACCGCAACCCCGAAGCATTCCGTGGCTTAGAGGGCTTTTCCCATATTTGGCTTTTGTGGCAATTTTCCGAGGCTGTGCGTGAAAATTGGTCGCCGACGGTGCGCCCTCCAATGCTTGGCGGTAACAAGCGTATGGGCGTGTTCGCAACTCGTTCGCCGTTCCGACCGAACCCGATCGGGCTCTCCTCGGTCAAGCTTGAAAAGCTTGAATTCACCGATGAGCTTGGCCCTGTGCTTTGGGTTTCGGGTGCGGATTTGATGAACGGCACACCGATTTACGATGTTAAGCCGTATTTGCCTTACACCGATTCCCATCCGCAGGCAAGCGGTGGCTTTGCTGCAACGGTTGAGGACAGAAGCCTTGAGGTCAATATTGATGATGACCTTTTGAGCCGTATACCGCAGGAAAAGCGTTCTGCGCTGATTGCGGTTTTGGCGCAAGATCCCAGACCGAGCTACCAAGCAGATGAAAGCCGTGTTTACGGCTTCGGCTTTGCAGGCAGGGAGATTAAATTCAAGGTCAGCCAAAGGACTTTATTCGTCACGGATATACAGTAAAATACATCGCTCGGCAGATTAACTCTCTGCCGAGCATTTTTTGTGCCCTTGCAACAATATTTTCCTTTTCGTGCTTCCGCTTTCATCAAATCACGCTCCATTTTCATTAACGGCAATTTTTCGCTGTTGATTTTTGCTAATATAGCAACGAAAAGAGTTACGAACACTCAAAAAAGAAAGGAAGATTTTGAATTATGGAGAAAAATTGCAGAGTTTTGGTGGCGGATTGCAGCGATAATTTCGGTAAGCCTTGTGCGAGAGCGTTGAGAGGTGCAAAGCTGGATGCCGATTGCGTTGAAAAGGATGGCAGAATTTTGCTTGATTACATCCTTAAATCCAAGCCTGATGTTGTAATTATGGATATGTTTATGCCGAATCTCGATGCAATCGGAGTTATGAAGGGTGTGCGCAAGCAGATGAGCGGCGCTTTGCCGAAATTCATCGTTGTTCTCAGCTTTGATAACCCAATGATTGAAAGCGAGGTTATGGCGGCAGGTGCGGATTATTTCTTCTTAAGACCGATTGAGCATGAGGAAATTGCGGCAAGAGTTGCTTCACTTTACGGCGGCGAAAATACTGCCGTTCACAGCAGCGAGGAAAGCATCGAGGTCAAGGTCACGCAAACGCTCCATCAAATCGGAGTGCCTGCACATATTAAAGGCTATCAATACCTGCGTGAAGCAATACTTATGACGATTGCCGAGCCTGACAGTATTAACGCAGTAACCAAGCTGCTTTATCCCGGCGTTGCCAAACGCTTCTCCACAACCTCTTCCCGTGTTGAAAGAGCAATTCGCCACGCAATCGAGGTTGCGTGGGATAGGGGAGATGTTGAAGTTCTCAACTCCTATTTCGGTTATACGATACAGTCAACAAGAGGCAAGCCGACAAATTCGGAGTTCATCGCAATGATTGCCGATAAATTCCGCCTTACACTTAAAGCTTGCTGAAAAGTAAAAAAACAGCTCGCATCTTTTTCGATGTGAGCTGTTTTGCTTTTTATGTCTTATCGTTTATATAGAGCAGATAATCCTCTTTGATTTTTTTGAGGCTGTGTTGCCTTATCAAAACCTGCCTGCCGTTGTTCAGCTCAAAGCTCTTGTCTGCCCTGCATATAAAATCCATATTCACAAGGAAGCTTCGGTGTGAGCGTAAAAATCGCTTGTCGCCAAGCTCCTCCTCAATTATGTCAAGCTTTTTGTAAACTGTGTAAACATTATCGTCTTTATCGTGAAGAAAGCATTTTGAATTATCGCTTTCGATGAAGGCGATTTTGTTATAAGCAACGGTGATAAGCTCGCTACGCCGCTTTATCGTGTATAGCTTTGTGCCTAAATCGGGAACGATACGGCTCATTGTTTCGCTGAGCTTATCGTAGCCGTTCTGCTTGAGCAGATAGCCCTTTGCCTGAACATCGTAGCTATCGATTGCGTAAATCGGGGAATTGGTCAAAAATATAATGTCACCGCAGTAAAGCATCAGCCTGAGCCGCTTTGCAACATCAATGCCAATCATATCGGGCATATAAATTTCGAGTATAACCAAATCGTAATTTCTGCCATCTTCAATTTCATAAATCAAATCGATTCCGTTGGAATAGCAATCTATATTATAAGTACAGCTTTTATCTTCAAAAAAGCTTTCGAGCGTTTTGATGGATTGCCGCAGGTCATCAA
>CAYQRS010000062.1:0-9356 GCA_964419825.1 uncultured Eubacteriales bacterium | reverse complement strand
ATATTTGGCGATTAGCTCCTTTGCAACATCAAGTGTGCTTTCTTTGCCAACAAGCTCCGTTTCAGGCATATATGTGGCAATCCAATCACGCTCGATCGGTGCAAGCTTTCTGCCAAACTCCGAGCCGAGGTACAAATCTCTGCCAAGGGGCGATTTTTTTGTTTTAAAAATCGCATCGGAGCGTTTGAAGCCGAAAGCAAGCTGTTCAAAGAATGCACGCCAACGCTTTGCATAAAACGAGGTGAGAATTCCGCCCCACTCTTTACAGCAAATGTCATAGAGCATACTATCCTTATGAGGACCGAAGAAGGTGCTTTGTACAAGCACATTAACTTCAAAATTCTGCGATTCCTCGGCGTTGCCGCCACAGGAAGCCGCAAGACCGAGATAATGCGGCAAGGAGAATTCTTTTTTGGTGAGCATAAGCCTATCCAAATCCTCGATAAGAGTGAGGAAAAGGTTTGAATTTTCTTCAAAAGCGGCAGCATCCTTGTTTCTGTAGCCGTCAACCGCCTTTTTGTATATGCCGTATGACAAATCGCTCAAAGCTTGGCGAAGCACATCGCAAACATCAAGCTCAAACTCATAGGTTTTGCCCGAAGAAGCTACGAGCTTTTTGGCGGCGGCAAAAACCTCAGCAGCGTCATAGCCGAAATCAGTGCCTCTGTCCCCCACCGTTGTGTGAGTTAAATCAAGGCTCGGTCTTGCACAAACAGCACTCAAATGCTCACGCTTCATTCCGCTTTTCCAGCAGGCATTTTTCAGCAGCTTCAGCGCCTCATAAGCCGTGCTGTCCTCGGTTGCGTAGCGGTTCTTGGCATAGGTTTTCAAAAATTCATCCGCATCTCTTTCGCCACACAAAGCCGCATAGCTGAGCTGACGATAAGCTTCGTTTGAGTAAGCACCGTCAGAAAAAGTACCGACACCGCTTGCATTATTCTCTTTGGTCACAAAATCAATATCGCCGTGAACAGCGTTGACATTACCTTGGTTATAAGAATTACCTACAACGACCTCATAGCCTGCCGCAGCAAGCTCATCGCACATCGAGCCGTCATCGATAACGAGCAACCGCTCCTTCGGTATTGTCTTGAGCATATCGGGCTTGAACGAGGATGAACGAATTACCCAACGGGCGCTGTCACCCTGTGCAAAAATCAAGCCACTCACGGCAGAGCCGAAGCCTGCGAGGAACGAGGGCTTATCCTTTGCAGGGGCGTGAGCATCGAATGGGTTGACCATATAATAACAGCTTTCGCCAAGGAGAAGCTTGAGATTATGATAATACAAATTGCCTATGCGGTGGAAGGTAGAATCCTTGAACGAGAGCATATATTGCGGTGGAAAAAGGCACCATTCATCAGTTTTATGAAGCCTTGCACGGAACTTCGCCTCAATAAAATTCCTTGAGACATAGCCTGAAAAGCCATGCAAAATCGGCATCATACCAAGCTCTTTTTCACGCTCGATAATCTTCCTGCCAAGCTCAATGCGCTTGTCAACCGTTTTGCTGTTTGTCTGCGGTAAGTAACCGTCAAAGCAATCGGAAAGCTGCCAGCCCCAAAAAGCAGGACCGGAAATGCAGGCGAGTGCAAGCTCCTCCTTCATGCCCATATCGGTGAGAGTTTTGCGCCAAACTGCCTCTGTGCCGACGGCGGCAAGCGGCATATTAACGCCGTTCATCGCCATAAAATCGATTTCATTCTGCCAACGCTCCCAATCCCACCAGCAAGCGCCGCAGGAAAAGGAGGTATATTCAAAGCAGGTGCGGTATTTCTTTTCAATCGTTCCCTCTTTTTTCTCCGAGGGCAAATTGAACTGAGCAGTGCGCAAAGCGTGCTCGGCATCGAAATAGCCTCCGCAGTAATCACGAACGAAGCCACAAAAAGCCACAGCCATACTGATTGCACAATCGCCCTTTATAAGCACCTTATCGCCGCTTTTTTCATAGCTGTAGGTATTCATTCCGCTCTCACTTTCAACCTGTTCGAGCAAAAATTTATCCGCCCAATCGGGGCAAGAGCGAAGAATTAAAGAAGTAATCATTTTAAATCAGCCTTTGAGTTTTTGATTTTTAGCCGCAACAAGTGTGTTCTGCATCAAAACAGCAACCGTCATAAGACCTACGCCGCCCGGGACAGGTGTGATATGCGAAGCCTTTTCTTTAACAGCCTCAAAATCAACATCGCCGCAACGCTTGCCGTTTTCATCACGGTTCATACCGACATCGATTACAACTGCACCGTCCTTAACCATATCAGCAGTAACGAATTTTGCCTTACCGACAGCGGCAACAAGAATATCCGCATTGCGTGTGATTTCAGCAAGGTTCTGCGTTTTGGAGTGACAAACGGTTACAGTGCCGCTTGCCTGAAGGAGAAGCATTGCCATGGGCTTGCCGACAATGTTGCTTCTGCCGATTACAACGCAGTTTTTGCCTGCAACATCAATTCCCTCATATTTGAGCATTTCCATAATTCCTGCAGGCGTGCAGGGCTTAAGCACGCCGTCACCAATCATAATATGACCTGCGTTAACTGGGTGGAAAGCGTCAACATCCTTTTCGGGGCTGATTGCGTTGAGAATAACCTTTTCATCAATGTGTTTGGGAATCGGGAGCTGGCAAAGAATACCGTTAACGCTTTCATCTGCGTTAAGCTTTTCAACAAGAGCGAGCAATTCCTCCTGAGTTGTTTCGGCAGGCAGAGCATATTCAAGCGATTTTATGCCAACCTCAGCGCAGGATTTCTTTTTATTATTAACATAGGTGCGTGATGCAAAATCATCGCCGACAATAATAACAGCAAGGCAGGGTTCAACGCCTTTTGCCTTAACCTCCTCAACCTCTTTTGCAACCTGCTCCTTAACATAAGCAGATATGATTTTACCGTCAATAAGTTTCATTGCTAATTCCCCATTTCTGATTATTTCTAATTATAGCAAAAGTGGGTGCAATAAGCACCCACAAATCAGGTTAATTAAATTATTCGCCTTTGTTGAAAACAGAGAGGAAATCGAAATAATTTCCATCTTCGTTGCCAAGACCGAATTCGTTGATCGGCTTGGGCTCTTCAACAACGGGAGCAGGAGCAACAGGTGCTTCAACAACGGGAGCAACAGGTGTTGCAGGAGCGCTTGCCGTGCTTGATACGACAGAATTGAAAATATCGCTTGCGTTGGGAGCTGTTTCGATGCCGCCCTCTGAGCCAAAGCCGAAGCCTGTTGCGATAACGGTGATGTAAATCTCATCGTTAAGAGCATCGTCGAAGGAAAGACCCCAGATGATGTTTGCATCGGGATGAGCTGCATCCTTGATTTTATCGCTGGCGATTTCAATATCTTCAAGACCGATATCGGGCGAAGAAGTGATGCTGATGATAACGCCCTTTGCGCCCTTGATAGAGGTTTCAAGCAACGGACTTGAGATTGCAGCTTCTGCGGCAACCTCGGGCTTGTCCTTGCCCTTTGCGTAGCCAAGACCCATGTGAGCCTGACCTGCGTCCTTCATTACGGAGAGAACGTCTGCAAAGTCGAGGTTGATTACGCCGGGGATCTTGATAAGCTCGGAAATATTCTTAACGCCCTGAAGGAGAACATCGTCTGCCTTTGCAAAAGCGTTGCTGATTGTGATTTTGGTTTCGCTTGCAAAGCGAAGACGCTCGTTGGGGATGATAACAAGGCTGTCAACGTGCTCGGTGAGCATATTGATGCCGTCCTCAGCCTGACTCATACGGCGTCTGCCCTCAAAGTTGAAGGGCTTTGTAACAACACCGACAGTGAGGATGCCCATATCTTTTGCGATTTGAGCAATAACGGGAGCTGCACCTGTACCTGTGCCGCCGCCCATACCGGCAGTGATGAATACCATATCTGTACCCTTGAGGGTATCGGAAATAATGTCACGGCTTTCTTCGGCAGCCTTTTGACCGATCTCAGGCTTACCGCCGGCACCCATACCACGAGTAACCTTTTCGCCAATCTGGATTTTATGTGTTGCCTGTGAAGCAAGAAGCATCTGCTTATCTGTGTTAACAGCGATGAACTCAACGCCGCGAATACCCGATGTGATCATGCGGTTAACAGCGTTACCGCCGCCGCCACCAACACCGATTACTTTAATTTGTACCACGTTTTCGATTTCGTTATCAATTTCAAAGCCCATAATTCAACCTCCTGAACAAGAATAAATATTTAAAGTGATAGTATTATATTATAACAGCAAGATTTTAACATATATTTTTTATAAATACAATAGCATTTTTCAAAAAACTTTAAAACTTTGCGATTATTCCGCTTTATTTGCCGTTGTTTTACCGCTGTCTGCGGCTGTTGTGCCCTCATCATCGTCATCGGGGATTGCAGGCTGGCTTTCATCGGTGCGGAAATATGCCTTTCCGTCAACGGTCAAATCCAGCGTTGCATACTGCATCGGGTCAACGGAGTTTTCGCGCTCAATGACCTTTGCCGCCAAGGCAAGCTTGCGGTCGATGTTATCAGTCGAACCGATGTTGAGCATAATTCTGCCATCGTAAAAAGCCTTGATATAGGATGAGACTGACAAATCAAGCGATGTCAGATTTTTCAGCCCTGCTTCTTCAAAAGCCTTACCGAGCGAGCTGATTTTGTTATAAGTGTTTTCTTTATCGAAAACGATGATTTGTCCAGTTGTTGCGGAAGCGATTTTCACGCCTTGAACAACAGTGCCTTTCAGCGCAAGCTCAGGATCACCTACCTCAAGCACCTTGCCCTCGGCATTTATCAGAACAGCTTGGTCGCCGTTCAGGAACGACCATTTTGCCTTGGTTGTTTTTACGGTTATCGTAACCTTACCCGTGAGAGTTCGTTTGACCGAAGCGCTGTCAATATAGGGCAAGGATGTTGAAAGCTTTTCGCTTGCATCGCCTGCTCCGCATCGGATAATGTTCTCACCAAGCTCAATACCGCTGAAGTAGATGACCTCCTCCTCGGTATAAGGCGAATCGCCTTTGACAGTGATCTGCTCAACTCTGAAGAACACCGTCAGCGAAAGAACGGCAGCAATGAGCAAAACAGCAGCCGCAGCTCCGATGCAGGTTAAGGTCTGCTTGCGTTTTTGCCTTTCACGGCGCTTCTGATCGTGAAGCCTGCGGCGCTCATTTGGCGAAAGATTTTTATCCTCAACAATGTGAACGTTGCGCTTTGCATAGGCTCGTCCGCTGTTAAAAAGCCCTTTTGCGGGGCTTTTCTTTTTCGGCGGCTGAGCATTCCTGCGTTGCGGCGGTCTTTGCGACGGTCTTTGAGCTTGCCTTTGCGGCGGTCTTTGCTGTGCAGTTCGTGCTTGAGGCGGTCTGCGTTTAGCCGTCGGCTTCGGTCTGGGCGGCTCACGGAACGGTTGAGCTTCGTCACCTGTCGCACTGCGCCTGAAACCGTCGCTGTTATCGCCGAATATGAACTTGTTCTCTTTCTCTGACATAGCTTTCAGGCTCCCCTAATTATTTTCACATTCAGTTCTTTTAGTTTATCCTCAAAACATTCATATCCTCTGTCGATATGCTTGATATTTTCGATTATTGTTTCGCCCTCTGCCGCAACAGCGGCAACAACAAGGGCACTTCCGCCCCTCAAATCGGGCGAATAGACCTTTGCGCCGTGGAGCTTCTTTGTGCCTTCTATGATTGCAACTCTGTTTTCGGTGCGTATCACAGCACCCATCCTTTTCAGCTCCGCAACATATTTAAATCGGTTTTCAAATATATTTTCAACAATCACGCTTGTGCCCTCGGCGAGGCTTGCCATAACCGCAAAATCCGCCTGCGAATCAGTCGGAAAGCCCGGGTAAGGCATTGTCCTTATCGCACCGAAGGAAGCGAGCTTTTCGGGCGAAGCGATAACCACGCCCGCTGCATCCTGAAAAATTTCACAGCCTGTTTTTTCAAACGGCTGAACTATTGGCATAAGCAGGCTCAAGGACATATCCCTGAGCAGAAGTCTGCCGCCGCTGACCGCTGCCGAAGCCATAAAGGTCGTTGCGGCTATACGGTCATAGCTGACAAAATGCTCTGCGGCAAAAAGTTCTTTAACACCCTGAACCAAAATCACACTCTCGCCCGCACCTCGGATTTTCGCACCGCACCTGTTAAGGTATTCGGCAAGCTCAATTATTTCAGGCTCACGGGCGGCATTGATAATCACCGTTTCGCCCTTGGCAGTTGCGCAGGCAAGCAATATGTTCTCGGTTGCACCGACGCTTGGGAACGAGAGTGAAATCGTCGTACCCTTCAAGCCGTTCGGGCAGGAGCAAATCAATCTGCCACCGATTTCGTCAACGGTTGCGCCCAAGGCACGCATTGCATCAATATGCAAATCGATCGGTCTTAATCCAATTTCACAGCCGCCTGGCGAAGTCAGCTCAGCACGACCGAAGCGACCGAGCAATGCACCGAGGAAAACGATTGACGAGCGCATTTCGCTCATCAAAAAATCGGGTATATCGAACCGACAAGCTCCGCTTGACTCAATCAGCGCACCGTCTTGAGTTAAGACGGCTTTGCAGCCCAAATATGTAAGAATATTGAGAGCCGCCGTTACATCGGTCAAAAAAGGACAGTTTTTGAGCAAGGTTTCGCCCTTGACAAGCAATGCGGCGGAAAGCAACGGCAACGAGCCGTTTTTTGAGCCTTGAACTTTTAATTCACCGCCAACTCTGTTACCGCCTTCAACAATAAAGCTCGACACAGCTTTTCTCCCCTTTTCAGTAAACTATTGCATATTATGCAGGGGAGAAGCTTTTAGTTACTTCGCTATTCTGTCAAGAACCTCAACAATTCGCTTTTGTGCATCGGTAACCGCCATCGATTTTGCCGCTTTGCCCATTGCTTCGAGCTTTTTCGGGTTAGCAAGCAGCTCATCAATCGCCGCACCTAAATTATCCGCAGTCAAATCCTTTTCTTCAATAATGATTGCCGCACCCTTGTCGGCAAGTGCTTTTGCATTATGGAATTGATGATTTTCCGTTGCAAAGGGATAGGGTATCAAAATCGAAGGCTTGCCGAGCGCTTGGAACTCGCTCAAGGAGCTTGCGCCTGCACGGCAAATAACTAAATCCGATGCCGCAAGGCAGCGGTGCATATCGTTGATATAATCTCTTATAATAAGGCGTTTGTTGCCGAGATCAACATTTTTATCTTTGAGTCTTTCAGGGAAATCCTTGCAATCCTTGCCCGTTGCGTGCATAAACCAGCAGTTGCCGTTATCGGCTCTTTGAGCAATTACTTCAAGCATTGTGTCGTTAATTGCCCTTGCACCGAGACTGCCGCCCATTGAAAGCACAAGTGGTTTATCGTCAAGACCGAGCTCTGCCCTGCAAAAATCACGGTCAGCCTCCAAAAGCTCGTTGCGAATCGGCAGACCTGTGACTATAACGGGATTTTTCGGTTGCATATATTGTGCCGCCTGCTCTGCGGTGAGCATAACAGCATCGACCATTTTCGCAAGTGCCTTGTTAGTAACGCCAGGGAATGCGTTTTGTTCATGAATCGCAGTCGGGATTCCGAGCTTTGCCGCAGCACGCACAACAGGGCCGCTGACATAGCCGCCGAAGCCGATTACGACATTCGGGTTGAATTCCGTGATAATCTTTTTCGCCTGTGAGGATGATTTGAGCAAATATTTCAGCGTTTTGATATTTTGCTTAATTCCGTTAAGGTTCAGCACACGGTTAAAGCCGCTGATTTGTATTGTTTTGAAATCGTAGCCTGCGGCAGGAACAAGCCTTGCCTCCATTTTTTCCGCAGTTCCGATGAAGAGGATTTCTGCCTGCGGATACTGCTTGCGGATTTCGCCTGCAACAGCAAGGGCAGGGTTAATATGTCCGCCCGTTCCGCCTGCAGCGAAAATAATTCTTTTACCATTGAGCATATATATTACGCCTCCAAAATGTGCAAAAACCGCTTAACGCAAAGCGGCTGTTGCAGCACTTAATCTTTTTTCTCCGTGTGCATCCCTCTTGAAACCGAAAGCACAACGCCCATCTCACAAAGGAGCATAACAAGCGATGTACCTCCGTAGCTGAAGAACGGCAGGCTGATGCCTGTGTTCGGGAGTGTATCGGTAACAACCATAATGTTGAGTATCGTCTGTATTCCGACTTGGAACACAATGCCCATTGCAAGCATTGCGCCGAATTTACTGCGGCTTTTGAGAGCAATAACAAAGCCACGCCACACAAGCAGCGCAAACAGAATTATTATCGCCGTTGCGCCGACGAAGCCAAGCTCCTCGCAAATGATTGCGAAGATAAAGTCATTCTGCGGCTCAGAAACATACATGTGCTTCTGCTTGCTTTCGCCCAAGCCTTGACCGAGAAATCCGCCCGAGCCGATTGCGTAAAGCGAGTTGTTCGTCTGCCAGCGTGCGCCTGTCGGGTCATAATCCTTATCCAGCCAAGCAACAATACGGTCGCCTGCGTAAGCTTTAAGCAAATCAGGGAAGGCAACGACCGCAATAACAACAACCGCAACCGCAACGCCGAACGCAACAAACCACCATTTGTTGAAGCCGCCGAGGTAGAGCATACAAGCGGCAATCAAGCCGATGAGGATCGTGCCGGAAACGTGATTTTCAAGGTAAACAAGACCTGCGACAACAAGCGCAACCGAGCCGAAATAAAGTGCATATTTCCAATCTCTTTTGATTTCCTTTTGCCATTTTTCGCACGCCCAAGCATAGAAAAGAACCAAGGCGAATTTTGCGATTTCCGATGGCTGAAAGGTTGTGAAGCCGAGGTTGATCCAACGCTTAAAGCCAGGCTTTGCCTCCGGCAAAAAGAGAACGACAACAAGGAGCAAAACGGAAACGCCCAAAATCAGCGGAGCAAGCATACGGTAATAATTGAGCTTGACACGGGAAGCAACAAACATTCCCACAAGACCAATCAAGGCAAATAATGCCTGATGAGTTACAAAATAGGTGCTTTCGCCGTCATATTTATAATAAGCGTAGGAATACCCTGCTGAAAACACCATCACAAGACCGGTGGCAAGCAGAGCAAGCACAATCAGCAAAAAGGTTACATCCATACTGCCGCGTGCATACCACTTTTGCTTTTCAAGTGTACTGCGCATTTGTGAAAACATCTGCTCGCCTCCCGAATAATTTTAAGAATTGGTTTAACCGCCGTAGTACATCAGCGCAACACCGATGACACAGCCGATAATGTTAACAAAAGAGAAAACAAAAACAATTTTCTGCTCGCTCCAGCCGCTCATTTCAAAATGGTGATGAATCGGTGCCATTTTGAAGATGCGCTTGCCGTGAGTAAGCTTGAAATAGCCGATTTGGATAACATCCGAAAGCCCCTCAATGAAATAGATTATGCC
>CAYQRS010000061.1:0-9402 GCA_964419825.1 uncultured Eubacteriales bacterium | reverse complement strand
ATAATAAAATAAGCTCCGCAGTATAAAAAACCGCAGAGCTAATTATTGACCTCACAAATCGGCAATATTGAACCGACATCAACCAAGCTACCCGAAAGCAGGCTCAACACCTCAACCCCTCGGTAAGAACAGAAGCTCTTGATTGCCGAACAATCCGAATGAGTTGTAATATCGCCGCAAAAAGCAAGAACCGATTGTGATATTTTACCACAACATCCACCGATGAAGCCATAATCAAAGCCATTGAGCCGAACCGAGCCTTTTTGAACAAGCAGAGCATCAAGACCAGCCTGAGCGGCGGCAACGGAAATCGACTCATCATCGGTAATAAGCGAAAATTCATCCACAACGGCGACGGAGCATTTGGAATACCCTTGCTTGACAGTTACAGCCTCAAAGCCGTTGAGCCAAGGTAGGTTGTTTTCTCGGGCAATCACCTTTTTGCCGATTATACAGCAGTTGAGCAAAACATCCTGTGGATAAGCGCACGATAAGCTAACGAGAGCTGAGGGCGGCGCAAAGCCGAGCTTATCCAACGAGCCAACCAAGGATGATTGTGAGCCTTCCGCTGCATATTTTTTACCACCCAAATGCAAAAACAGCATATCGGCGTGCTCACTCACCTGCGGCATTACATCCACACAAGGTGAAACAAGTCTACAGGAGATGCCGAGATTTTCGAGTGCCGCCAAAAGCTCGCTGTTCTGCGCCGAAACAACAGCATCACTGACCTGAGAAGCAGGCAAATTCGGCATTGCAACAAATCTTTTCTTCATCGTGTAACCGCATCAAAGGCTTCACGAATATTGCCGACACCGATTATTTCCGTATCGCCGTCAATATCAAGCTTGAGGTTTTTGAGATTATGGCGTGGAATGATACAGCGTGAAAATCCAAGACGGATTGCCTCCCTCAAACGCTGTTCGCAATTACTGACACCACGAATCTCACCTGCCAGACCGACCTCACCGAACGCCAGCGTATCATCGCTGACAACAATATCCTTTAAGCTCGAAACAAGCGCCATTGCAACCGACAAATCCGTTGCAGGCTCATCAAGCTTCAAGCCACCGATAACATTGACATAGGTATCCATTGCGCCAAAATAATATCCTGCTTTCTTTTCTAACACGGCAAGGAGCATTGCAACACGGTTATAATCAAAGCCCGTTGTCATCCTACGAGGATTGCCGAAGCCCGTAGGCGTAACAAGAGCCTGAACCTCCGCCATAATCGGGCGTGAGCCCTCCATAACGCAGGCAATACAAGAACCGGGGGTGTTCTTAGGCTTACCCGAAATGAGCATAAGAGATGGATTTTCAACCTCAACCAATCCCCTCTCCTGCATCTCGAAAACACCGATTTCGTTGGTTGAGCCATAGCGGTTTTTGACAGCACGGAGAATACGGTAAGAGAAATTGCGGTTGCCCTCAAAATAAAGCACGGCATCGACGATATGCTCCAAAACCTTCGGGCCTGCAATGTTGCCGTCCTTATTAACATGTCCGACCAAAATGACGGGGATATTAAGTGACTTTGCACAACGCATAAACATATTTGTTGACTCTCTGACCTGCGTTACACTACCAGGTGAGGAAGCAACCTCGGCAAAATCCATTGTTTGAATTGAATCGACTATCAACAAATCGGGCTTGCTCAAACGAACATATTCAACGATTGAAGCAACATCGATTTCGCTCATAATCGAAAGATTGGGGTTGGTGACATTAAGCCTATCCGCTCTGAGCTTAATTTGGTGAGCAGATTCCTCACCTGAAATATACAAAATGTTTAAATTCTTATCTAAGTAGCGGCAAATCTGCAAAAGGAGTGTTGACTTACCGATACCGGGATCACCGCTCAACAGCACGAGCGAGCCTTTAACGATACCGCCGCCGAGGACACGATCAAGCTCTTTGAGCCCTGTTGTGTATCTGACCGAAGCATCGCCGCCGATTTCATCGAGCTTCAATGCCGAAACAGCCTTTGCGGAAGAGGCACGAGCGCCGCTCTTCGGGGCAACAGTTTCTTCATTCATCGTGTTCCATTGGCTACAATTCGGACAGCATCCGTACCATTTGACGGACTCATAGCCGCAATCAGAGCAAATATAAAGTGTTTTGGATTTTGCCATATTTTTTCACTCCAAATTTTCTGTTAAGCCTTTCATTATTGAAAAGGCAATTTTATTTTGATATTCCTCATTTTTAAGGTTATTTGTTTCCGCTTCGTTGGATAAAAAGCCACATTCAACCATTATGGCAGGAATTTCACAATTATACAGCAAGTATATATTTGAGCCTGTTGGTTTGATTTTTCTTGAGTTTTGCGGCTGAACAAAATCAACGATACTTTGCTGAACGGATTGAGCCAAAAACTGACTCAGCGGATGATTGGTTGAATAAAAAACCTGTGCGCCGTTGTATTTGCTCTGAGTATAATGGTTTTGATGTATGCTCACAAGATAGGCGTTTGGATAGCTTTCGGTAAAGGCAAGCCTTGCTCTGATATCCGAAACCTTGCGCTGACGAATTGATGCAAGCGAATTATCGCCGATCAAGCTATCCTCACTGCGCACCATCACGACCGCAAAGCCTGCTTCCTCAAGCATAAAAGCAAGCTTTTGGGCAACAGCCAAATTGATTACCTTTTCAGGCGTTCCGTCAACAGCAACAGTACCGCCATCCTCACCGCCGTGACCTGCATCGATAATAAAACAGAACTCGGCAACGGTGCTTTCGCTGATGGTATCTTCCACATCTATAATAAAATTGAGCGAATAAAAGCAAACCGTAAGAATAAAGAGCAAGGCTAAAAGCGCCGCAAAAAATCTGTTCAAAACGCACACCCCCATTAAAAGATATGCTGTGTGAACGCAATTTATTTCCGCACGGTCTTATTTGATTTAAAGGCTCGGTACATCAGCACCGACTTTGTCACAGCTTCAACTGCGTTTGCTGTTCAAAAAGCTTTGCAATATTTCGACAGCGGCAACAGCATCGACAACATTTTTGTGGTTCTTCTCCTTTTTGCCTGCCGAGTGAAGCTGTCGGTGGGCAATTACGCTGGTTAAGCGTTCATCGTATAAGCGTGTTTCAATGCCGAATTTTTCCTCGATTTCCTTTGCAAAGGCGGTACACGCCTCCGCTCTGAAGCCAAGCGAGCCATCCATATTTTTCGGCAAGCCGACCACGATAAGCTCAGGCTTTTTTTCTTCGATTATCACAGCAAGCTTGTCGAGAAGCTTCGGCGTATAGCTTTCGGTAATGACCGCAACGGGTACGGCAAGCATTTCAAGCTTATCGCAAACGGCGACGCCTGTTCTTTTATCGCCATAATCAATAGATAATATAACCATAATTTAGTACAAAAGCTGTTAGATTGTATTCTAACAGCTTTCCTTTCGTTTAAAAATGTTAATTGAGAGCATCTACGATCGGCTTGAGAGGATTCTCCCAATCAATCAAGGTGCTATCATCATCTGAACTGCTCTCACCGTGACAGGTCGTGCAGGTTGAGGGCAGGTTTTTCAGCGAATACCAGCCGACTGCCGTTGAAGTACATTCATCGCCTGCAATCAAGCCGGTTTTTGTGCAATATCTTCTTTCGGTTACAAGGCTGCTTCTTTCAAACTGCTTTGAAGCCAAGTTCTGATGCACGGTGCCCATAACGCTCTTGAAAATTTTACCTGCTGGGTTACCGCTAACATTATTGATTGCCTTATTCAAATCGTAACCGTACCAAACAGCGGCAACATAATAAGGTGTTCCACCAACGAACCAACGGTCATAGTTATTGGTTGTTGTACCTGTTTTGGCAAAGGTTTGGAAGCCATTGATTTTGTAAGCTGTACCTGTACCGCCGCTTGCGGTTGTAACAGTCTGCAACAAATCGCACATAATGTTTGCAGTTTCAACGGAAATGACCTGTTCGGGCTTGTTTGAGGTGTAATCGAAATAAATGGTTGAACCGTCGCTGTTGGTAACACGGTAATAGCAATATGGCTCATTATATTTACCGCCATTGCCGAAGGTCGCAAAAGCCGCCGCCATTTCAAGCGTTGTTGCGCCAACGTGCATACCGCCCGTTGCCAAAGGTGAATAATCCATATCGGCATTGGGATTAGCTGTTGAGATTTTGAAGACCTCGGTCAAATACTGATAAGATTTTTTCAAGGTCAAATCGTATTTCAAAATTCTTGCAGGAACTGTGTTCAACGAACGAGCAAGCGCATTTTGAACGGTTACATAGTCGCCGCTGCCAGTGTTGCCGCCATAGTTTTTCGGCCAAGGCTCACCGTTGAGGGCAAACGCCTTATCTTGAATCAGAGTTGACCAATTTATCAAGCCCTCTTCGATTGCAGGAGCGTAAACGCTGATCGGCTTAATTGAAGAACCGGGCTGACGGGGTGACGAGGTTGCACGGTTGAGTCCACGGTTTTGGGTTTTCTTGCCTGCCTGTCCGCAAACGGCAACAATTCTGCCTGTGTAATCCATAACGGTCATTGCGGATTGAGCTTGAACATCTCTGCCCGATTCATCGGGGAAGGTTTTGCGGTTAACATAAACATCTTCAACCGCTTTTTGAACCTTTGTGTCAATAGCGGCATATATCTTCAGACCGCCGTAATAAATTTTTTGAGTTGCTTGCCTATCCGTCATATTGTATTCTTTGACGAACATATCGTAAAGGCTGTCGATAATATGGTCAACATAAAAGCTCCATATCTCGTTCTTTGTTTCGGTCTTTTTATCCTCCTGCTGTTTTGTGGGAACATAATCGGGGCTGTTGGTAAAGACCATTTTATAAGCAACGGCTTGGTCGTATTCCTCCTTGGAAATCATACCCTCAGAACGCATATTTTGCAGGCACAAAAGCTGACGCTTGCGGTTGGCATCGGGGTTAACCAACGGATCAAGACCATAAGGCATCTGGGTGATTGAAGCAAGGCAAGCACATTCGGCAATGTTAAGCTCGGAAACATCCTTGCCGAAATAGACCTCACTTGCCGTTTTTACGCCATAGCAGCCCTCACCAAGGTAAAGCGTGTTGAGATACGCTTCGAGAATTTGATTCTTTTCAAAATTCTTTTCGACATTGAGGGCATAAGTGATTTCATTAAACTTACGGACAAAGGTTGCATCACGCTCACCCGTAAGGTTTTTAATCAACTGCTGAGTGATTGAAGAACCGCCCGTTGAAAGCTTGTCCTTGACAAAAACGGCAATAAACCTTATCCAGTCAACGCCGTTATGCTTGTAAAATCGCTTATCTTCAAGGGCAACAAACGCATTCTGAAGCCCCTTGGGAATTTCGTTCAAGCTGACATATATGCGGTTTTCGTTACCGTGCAGGCGTTGAAGCTCGAAAATATCGCCCTTTTCATCGTAAGCATAAATAATCGAGGTTTGGCTCTGGTTAGCCTGATATTCATCAAGATCGATAACCTTTTCGCCGTTGGCAACGGAGAAAACATAACCGAAAATATAACAGCAGACGATTACCGCAGTCAGACAAACTACGCCGACAGCGGCAAGCGCAACGGTTTTCGGCTTGATGTTAAGCTCAGAAAAAAAGCTCTTCACCTTCTTGGAAATTACGGAATTATTCTTTTTCATTTACAAGTCACCTTCAAAAAATAGTTAACCGATTATTCATTTACGGTAATTATAACATATATTGAAAAAAAATAAAGCAAAATTTGAATTTTTTTACCGATGAAGCCAACAATATTCAAAAAGGAGATGTTTAAAATTAAAAGAAGCTTATCTTTATTGTGTGCCGTTTTGGCAGTTGCATCGGCTTTTACGCTGATTTTTTCGGATCACAGCGGCTCGGAAAGTAAAAGAGCCGAAGACGATAACGCCTCCGGCTACAGGTACATTGTGAAAGAATATAACGGCAAAATCGCAGTTTTTGAGGCTGACAACACCAGCCCCGTCGAAATACTCGATTGCCTTGTTAAAAACCTGCCTGAAAGCGATAAAAACAAACTGATTAAAGGGATTGAGGTTGAAGGCGAATCTAACCTGCAACAGCTGATTGAGGCGTTTGATTAGTTCTGCCTGTAGTTTGAGAGGAAATCACCCAAATCACGCATTGCTTTGCCGATAACCTCAGGTTCGGGGAGCATAACGATGCGGAAATGGTCGGGATTATGCCAGTTAAAGCCGCAACCAGGTATTATCATAACATTTTTGCTGTGCAGGAAATCCATTGCAAACTGCTGATCATCCGTGATATTAAAGCGTTCAATATCGAGCTTCGGGAAAAGATAGAAGGCGGCATCGTTCCTTACAAACGATATACCTTCGATTTTTTCAAGCTCCCTGCAGGTTGCTTCACGCTGTTCATAGAGTCTGCCACCCGGCACAAGCATTGCCTTGGTGCTTTCGGGATCATTAAGAGCGGCAGGAACAACAAGCTGAGTGAGGGCGTTTGCACAAAGGCGCATTGCGGAAAGCTGAACTAAGCCGTAAATAAACTCGCTTGCCGCTGCCTTTGCACCGCTGATAACCATCCAGCCGCAACGGAAGCCGCAAACAACATGAGATTTTGAAAGACCGTTCAGCGTGCAAACAACCAAATCTGGCGCTAATGTTGCAGTTGAAATATGCTCAAGACCATCCATAACAAGGCGGTCATATATCTCATCCGAAAAAATAACAAGCTCATGCTCACGGGCGACCTTGACGATTTCCTCCAAAACCTCCTTCGGGTAAAGCACACCCGTCGGGTTATTAGGGTTAATGATTACGATTGCCTTGGTCTTTGGGGTGATTTTTGATTTTAAATCCGCAATATCGGGGAACCAATGCGCCTGCTCATCGCAAATATAATGAACGGGCTTTGCTCCTGCAAGGTGTGCGGAGTTTGTCCAAAGCGAATAATCAGGCGAAGGAATAAGAATTTCATCGCCGAAATTCAGCAGCGCAGAAAGCGCCATTTGAGCAAGCTCACTGACACCGTTACCGATGAAAACATCATCAGGCGTGATACCCTCGATTCCCTTGGATTTATGGTAGCGACAAATTGCTTCACGCGCATCGGGCATACCTTTAAGGTCGCAATAAGGAACGGCGCTGTCAACATTGTTTATCAACGCTTCACGAACACTTGCAGGCATCTTGAAATCGAAAATACCAGGGTTACCCGTGTTAAGGCGCAAAACATTTATGCCTTTTTTTCGCATTTCCATTGCTTCAGCAAAAACAGGTCCTCGAATATCCGAGCGAACGAGCTGAAGCTTATCCGATTTGTGTATCTGTCTCATTTTTCACACAACTCCAAACAACTGAATATTCATAATATTATACTACTAAATGCTGATTTGTCAAGCTTATCGGCACGAATTATAAACTGAAGATTAAGTGAATAAAAATTAAATTATTGACTTTAACCGTTATAGTGGTATAATTGTAATATTATACATTTAGGATGTGTTCAATAATGGAAAGCAAGGAAAGAATTGTCATAAAGGTCGGCACATCAACGCTGACTTATTCAACAGGCAAGGCAAACATCAGGAGGATGCAAGCCTTGGTTCGCACTCTTGCCGATTTACATAACAGCGGTTGCGAAATTGCTCTTGTCACTTCGGGCGCAATCGGTGTCGGCGTTGGCAAAATCGGTCTGCCCTCAAAGCCGGACACAACCCCGGGCAGGCAGGCTGCCGCTTGCATCGGTCAATGTGAGCTTATGTTTATGTACGACAAGTTCTTCAGCGAATTCGGCTGTAATGTCGGTCAGCTTCTCATCACAAAGAGCGACATCGAAAACGACGAGAGAAGAATCAACCTCGAAAACTGCTTTGAAAACATTTTTAAATTCGGCGCAATACCGATTATCAACGAGAACGATTCGGTTGCTGTCGATGAAATCGTTTACGGTGATAACGATAACCTTTCCGCTCAGGTGGCAAAGCTCATCAACGCCGATAAGCTCATAATTCTCACCGACACCGACGGTTTGTTTGACAAGAACCCGATGGAGCATGACGACGCTCAGCTCATCCCCGTTGTTAAGGAAATTACCGACGATATTGTGGCTCTTGCAGGCGGAAGCGGCACGAACAGAGGTACAGGCGGAATGATTACAAAAATCCACGCAGCTCAGGAAGCGACAAGCGCACATATTGACACATATATTCTGAATGGACAAGCTCCCGAAGACATATACCGTCTGCTTGAAGGTCATCGTCTCGGCACACATTTTGTTAAAGCTTGAATTGAGGTAAAGCAAATGGATTACATTAAAAATCTCGGCACTAACGCAAAAAAGGTTCAATCGGAGCTTGCAAGCGCTTCAACAGACAAAAAGAACGAGGCTCTCGCCGCAATCGCCTCCGCTTTAAAAGAGCATAAGGCTGAGCTTCTCGCCGCAAACGCAATCGACCTTGCAAACGGCAAAGCAAACGGTATGTCTGACTCCTTGCTGGACAGACTCAGCTTTGACGAAAAGAGAATTGACGACCTTGCGGAAAGCGTTAAAGAAATCATCGCACTCCCCGACCCTGTCGGCAGAATTATCAACGGCTCTGTCAGACCGAACGGAATGAACATAAGCAAGGTTACCGTTCCGCTCGGCACGATTGCGGTTATATACGAAGCACGACCGAATGTTACGGTTGATGCGGCGGCACTTTGCCTGAAATCGGGTAACGCTGTAATACTGCGAGGCGGAAAAGAAGCAATCAATTCAAACATCGCTTCGGCAAGCATTATGCGCAACGCTCTCGAAAGCGTGGGCTTGAGCAAGGATTGCATCCAGCTCATCGAAAGAACCGACCGTGAAACGGCAACCGCACTTATGAAAGCCAACAGTTACATTGACGTTCTCATTCCGAGAGGCGGTGCAGGTCTTATTCAAAGCGTTGTTCAAAATTCAACAGTTCCCGTTATTGAAACAGGCGTTGGCAACTGCCACATTTTTGTTGACAAAACGGCCGATTTGACGATGGCCGCAGATATTGTTTTCAACGCCAAAACATCACGCCCATCGGTTTGCAATGCGGCTGAAAGCCTTGTTATCCACAAGGATATTGCCGAAAAAGCTTTACCGATTATCAAAGCAAGGCTTGACGAAAAAAATGTTGAGCTTTGCGGTGACGAAGCAGCAGCAAAAATTCTCGGCATCAGCCTTGCCGACGAAGAGGATTGGGGCAAGGAATACCTTGATTACAAAATGTCAATCAAAACCGTTGCTAGTGTTGAAGAAGCGATTGAACACATCAACCGCTATTCAACAGGACACAGCGAGGCAATCATAACCCAAAGCTACGAAAGCGCAGAAAAATTCACGAAGCTTGTTAACTCCTCCGCAGTTTATGTAAACGCAAGCACAAGGTTCACCGACGGCGGTCAATTCGGCTTTGGTGCGGAAATCGGAATTTCAACGCAGAAG
>CAYQRS010000060.1:0-9550 GCA_964419825.1 uncultured Eubacteriales bacterium | reverse complement strand
GTGTTGCCGACAAGACCGAGCAGAGTTTGATATTCACCCTGAGAGATGTGAACCGTTATATTCTGTTCTTCAAACCAATGGATGAGGTTTGCTCTTTGTTCTTCTGTAACGCCTTGTTTTAATACTACTACCATTTTTTCTTCCTCCGAATAAAATAAAGGACCTTGCAGTGAATTTACTGCAAAGCCCTTGATAAGCTTTTGATTGTTGCTCGTTAACCAAGCGCAGCAAAATACACTCTCACTATTATTCTTGTGCAAAATAATAGCAAAAGTAAAAGAATTCGTATGCGGCTTGTTTGGTTAATGAAAGCATAGTCATCCTCCGAAACGCTTTAACGCTTTTGAGCGGTGAAGTGATATTGAGGTAATTATACACCCAATGCCATACCGTGTCAACACTTTTTTCAAAAAAATGTGGCAACTTGGATTATTATATGTTATTATATCCCTTGTTGAAAAAATGTCAAATATAAAAGGAGCTTACGGTGCAACAAATGAAAGAAAAACTGATTGATTTGCATACTCATTCCACAATGTCAGACGGCTCTTTAACTCCTGAGGAGCTTGTTGTTCACGCTCATGAAAGCAGGCTTTCTGCAATCGCTTTGACTGACCACGATAATATCGACGGCGTTAAGCGTGCCAAGCAGCAGGGCGAGAAATGCGGAATCGAGGTTGTTGCAGGCATTGAGCTGAGCGTTAAGTGTGCAACGCAAAACCATATTCTCGGCTTGCTTATTGATGTTGATAACAGCGAGCTGAACGGCGAGCTTGATAGCATTTTGCAAAGGCGTGTTGAGCGCAACGCCGTGACCTGCCGTAAGCTTAACGATTTGGGCTTTGAAGTCAGCCTTGACGAAGCGAGAGCGATTGCACCTGGCGGAATTGTCGGCAGGGCGCACTTTGCCCGTTTGATGATGAACAAGGGCTATGTTGAAAGCGTAAAAGAGGCGTTCGATAAGTATTTGGCAGTCGGCAAGCCTGCTTATTTTTCCAATCAGGAGCTTTCGGCAGAGCGAGCTATCGAGCTGATTCACGGCGCAGGCGGTGTAGCTGTTATGGCTCATCCGCACCAAATGAAACTCAGCGATGAAGCAACGCAAGAATATATGGCTCAAATGAAGGAATACGGCTTGGATGCCGTTGAGGGCTATTACTCCGAATATACTGATGAAATGCAGAGCAAATACTGTGCAATGGCAAAAAATCTCGGTCTGGCACTCAGCGGCGGTTCGGATTTCCACGGCTCTATGAAGCCACATATTGCAATCGGCAAGGGCTTTGGCAATTTGTCAATTCCTTATTCTGTTTTAGAGGGTTTAAAAAGTGTTTGTGAAAGAAGAAATTGAAAAGCTCTTAAATGCTCGTCAAAAGGTGATAATTGCTATTGACGGCAACTGTGCCGCAGGCAAAACCACGCTTGCCGAAAAGATCAAAGACGAATTTGGCGGAACGGTTATTGCGCTTGACAGCTTTTTTCTTCCGCCCGAACTGCGCACACCCGAAAGGCTTGCCTGCATCGGCGGCAACTTTCATATCGAGCGTTTTCGTGCCGAGGTTATCGCTAACCTTGCCGAGCCTCGGTTCACTTACGGCGTTTTCAACTGCGGAGTAGGGGAGATAACCGAGCAAATAACCGTGAACGAGAGCAGATTGCTCATTATCGAGGGCAGCTACAGCCTCCATCCGAATTTGGGCAGATATTACGATTATTCCGTTTTTGTCACAACGGATTACAGCACTCAGCTTGAAAGAATCGCTCACCGCAACGGTGAACGAGCCTTAGAAAATTTTATTTCTAAATGGATACCACTTGAAAACAGCTATTTTAACCATTATAATATACAAAGCGGTTGCGATTTTGTTTTACGCACTTAATTAAGTATTGTTTTTGCCGCAAGCAAAAGCACAACTCCGGGCGAACCGAGCAGAGCGGAAATTCCAAGCGTGGTCCAATTAACCGCAAGGCTTGTGCCTGTTGCAATGCCGATAAGCTTAACCGTGTAAAGTGCGGTCACGCCCTGAATCGCCGTTGAAAATATGCCTTTAAAAAAGCACTTTCTTTTTATCATAACCGCTAAAAGCGTAATGGCACAAATGCCGAAGAAGCCGATTATCAGCGCTTTTGCTCCCATTTTATATACCCACCCTTATGTTTTTTTCTTTTGCAAGGCACAGCATATAACGGTAGCGTGCCTTGATTGCCTCAATTTCAAAAATCGTTGCATCAACAAGGTTGCTGTCGCTTTGAAGCTCAAAGCGTTGGTAAGCTCTTTCCAAGGCTTGGCTGAGGCGGTATATTTCGCTTATTATTTCCTCGTTTTGCTGTTGAGCTTCGCTTTTTTTGTTGAATTTTTCAATAACAATCATTTTCATTCCTCCGTTACCAATGTTTATGTTTTGATAATGGACAATTATGCGTTAAATTATTCTTTGAAGGAGAATTTATTATGTATATGACAAAACTGAAACCTTTTGCCGTTCAAACAATTTGGGGCGGCAGAAAGCTTATCGAAAATTACGGCGTTAAAACAGAGCTTGAAAACTGCGCCGAGGCTTGGATGCTTTCCTGCTTCAAGGGCTTTGAAAGCACGGTTTGCGGCGGCGAATACGATGGCTTAACGCTTCCGCAGGTTGCCGAAAAAGAGGGTAAGACATTCTTGGGCAAAAATTCCGAGAAGTTTGACGATTTCCCGATTTTGATTAAGTTTATCGATGCAATGGATGATTTGTCCGTTCAGGTTCATCCCGATGATGAATATGCAATGCAGTATAACGGCGGCTTCGGCAAAACCGAGGTTTGGTATATTATGGATTGCGAGCCTGGCGCAAAAATCATTTACGGCTTTAAGGATAAGATTACAACCGAGGAGTTTGCCAAGGCAATCGAGAACAACACGATTGAGGAGGTAGTCAATTCGGTCGAGGTCAAAAAGGGCGATTTCTTCCTCATCGAGGCAGGCACTCTGCACGCAATCTGCAAGGGTATTCTGCTTGCCGAGGTTCAGCAGAACTCCAATGTAACCTTCAGAGCCTATGACTATAACCGCTTTGATGCAAAATGCAACGGTCCAAGACCGCTTCATATCAAAGAAACACTTGATGTAACAAAGTGCGAGCCGCCTTGCCCTTCAATTCCGACCTGCCAGAAGCAGGAACAACGTGGCGATGCGACCGTAACCGAGCTTATCAGCTTTGAGCTTTTCAGTGTTAACAAAGCGGAAATCGGCGGCGAATATGTTGCCTGTGCCGATGAAAATTCCTTTGTACATATTATGGTTCTTGAGGGAGAGGGCAAAATCTCCTGTTCCGGCAATGAGCTTGAGCTTGTTAAGGGTGACGGCGTTTTCGTTCCCGCAGGCTCGGGTGAATACAAAATCAGCGGTGAGCTGACAGTTCTTGAAAGCAGAGTATAATTCATTATGGCAGTTGTATCGGCGCAAAATCTGAATATGAGCTTTGGCGACCGCACTCTTTTTGACGGGGTTTATTTTGAAATTCAGTCAGGTGAAAGGGTGGGCTTGATCGGTGCGAACGGAACGGGCAAAACAACGCTCTTTAAACTTATCCTCGGCATCACACAGCCTACATCGGGCGACATTCATCCAGGCAAAAATACGGTTGTCGGTTATATGGAGCAGCACGCCTGCCAGAACTCTTACCGCACGATTTATGAAGAGGTTATGACCGTTTTCGATTCGCTCATTGCCAAGGAAAAGCGGCTTGAGGAGCTGAACGCCTTGATCGATAAGGGTGGCGAAATCGATGCGCTTATCGATGAGCAGCTTCGCCTGACCGAGGAATTCGAGCGTGAGGGTGGCTTGACCTGCCGCAGTAGGGCTCGTTCAACGCTTGTCGGCTTGGGCTTTCCCGCTGATATGCACGGCTTGACCTGTGATAAGCTCAGCGGCGGTCAGCGCTCTAAGGTGAGTCTTGGCAAGCTTTTGCTTTCCAATCCCGATTTGCTTTTGCTCGATGAGCCGACAAACCATTTGGATATTGACAGCGTTGAATGGCTTGAAAATTTCCTTGCCGATTATAAGGGTGCGGCTCTGATAATTTCGCATGACCGTTACTTTTTGGATAGAGTAACCACTCGCACAATGGAAATTGAACACAGAAAAATGCGAATTTATAAAGGTGGCTACAGCGAATTTCTCAAGCAAAAAGAAAAAGATAAAATTGTTGCACAGCGTCATTACGATAACACGATGGCGGAAGTGCATCGAATAGAAAAAATCATCGAACAACAGCGCCAATGGAACAGAGAACGCAATATCCGTACCGCTGAGCATAAGCAGAAATCGATCGATAGGCTCACCAAGGATTTGGAGAAGCCTGAAAGCGATGAAGCAACTCTGCGTTTTGAATTCAAAACTCTTTGCGAAAGCGGCAACGATGTGCTTATCTGTAAGGATTTGTCAAAGGGCTTCGGCGCAGCTCCGCTGTTTTCAGGTGCGGATTTGTTGCTCAAAAAGGGCGAAAGAGCCTTTTTGCTCGGTGCAAATGGTTGCGGCAAAACAACCTTTCTCCGTGTTGTGATGGGTGAATATATTCCGCAGACAGGTTACCGTAAGTTCGGTGAAAATGTCCGTGTCGGTTATTTTGACCAAACTCTGAGCGGCTTGGATGAGAGCAAAACCGTTCTTGACGAGGTTTGGGATAATTACCGCCGCCTCACTCAAACTGAGGTTCGCAGTGCGCTGGCGGCGTTCTTGTTCAGGGGTGATGAGGTCTTTGCTCGTGTCGGCGATTTGAGCGGCGGCGAAAAGGCGAGGGTAGCCCTGCTTAAGCTGATGCTCGGCGGATATAACCTTTTGCTTCTTGACGAGCCTACAAACCATCTTGATATTACCAGCCGTGAAGCGTTGGAGGATGCCTTGCTCGGCTACGACGGCACAATGCTTATCGTTTCTCACGACCGTTATTTCATCAATAAGCTTTCCACGAGGATTTTGCGCTTGGGCAATAACGGCGTTGAAGAATTCGGCAACGATTATGATGAGTATCTTGCACGCTTGGAGTCACTTAAAGATATTGCGGTTAAAAAAGAAAAATCCGTGCCGAAGGTTAACGATTACAAGCTCAGGCGTGAAAGGGAGAGCGATAAACGCAAAACTGCAACGCTGTGCAAAAAAATCGAGGCGGAAATCGAATTGACCGAATCTCAAATTCAAGATACTCAGTCCGAGCTTGAGAATCCGGAAAATTCATCTGATTACGAGCGGATCATTTCGCTCACAACAGCCCTCGATGAGCTTAACGCAAGGCTTGAACAGCTTATGCTCGATTGGGAGCAGGCGCAGGAAAAGCTTGCAATGCTTGAAGCATAAAGAATTTTGTTAACATAGCTGAAAATTCTTGCCAAAATCGGTCGAGTTTTGTTGACATTCAACTTAATATGTGCTATATTCCTATTGTATTTATAGGTAGAGGTGCGGTTTGCATCAGTAATCAAGCGTGCGTGGGTTTTGGCTTGGCGAAAGGGTATGCCGCCGAAGCGGATTATCTTGCCCAAAGATAATTTCGCTGGGGTGCAGGAGAATATTCTGCACACTGTCACATATTTGTTGAGTGCTATCAGATAATTTATGTCATTTACTGTCTGCACTTTAATCGGTTGCAGGCAGTTTTTGTTTTTTCAAATTTTTTAATGGAGTTGAACAACAATGACAAAATCAAGAAAAATTCTGCTTCTTGTTGTCGCTGTTGCAATGGTAGGGCTTCTTGCCTTTGCCGCTGTTTCGGATGGCGCATTGGCAGAGGTTGCCTGTATTGATTGCGGCGGCACGGGTATCGAATGTGATACTTGCGGCGGTACAGGTGCAGTGCGTGCCTCATGGTGGGCTTTGATTCCGCCTGTGGTGGCCATCGGCTTCGCCTTGCTGACGAAAGAGGTTTATTCATCTCTTTTCCTCGGTATCCTTGTCGGCGGCTTGCTCTATGCTGATTTCAGCTTTGAGGGTACGATTGTCCATGTCTTGAGCGATGGCTTTGTTTCAAGCATTGCGGATAGCTATAATATGGGTATTATTCTTTTCCTCATCGTCTTGGGCGCAATGGTTTGTATGATGAACAAGGCAGGCGGTTCTGCCGCATTCGGTCGTTGGGCAAAGAAACATATCAAAACCCGTGTAGGCGCTCAGCTTGCAACGATTCTCTTTGGTTGCCTCATTTTCATCGATGACTATTTCAACTGCTTAACAGTCGGCTCGGTAATGCGCCCCGTTACCGATACGCATAAGGTCAGCCGTGCAAAGCTCGCTTACCTTATCGATGCAACGGCAGCACCCGTTTGCATTATCGCCCCCATTTCCTCTTGGGCAGCGGCTGTTGCAGGCTTTGTTGCCGAGGAGGAGGTCAGCGGCTTCCAGCTTTTCCTCAACGCAATTCCTTATAATTTCTATGCAATTCTCACAATCGTAATGATGATTACAATCACCGTAATGAAATTCAACTACGGTCCGATGAAGCTTCACGAAGCTAACGCAATCAAGAATAACGATTTGTTCACAAGCGATGCAGAGACCTTTGCCGCTTCCGCCGATGACGGAGCAGGCAACCCGAAGGGCAAGGTTATCGACCTCATTCTTCCTGTTGTTTTCCTTATTTGTGCTTGCATTGTCGGTATGATTTATTCGGGCGGCTTCTTTGATTCACAGAGCGCAGCTTACCATAATGTGATCGATGCTTTCTCAAATGCCGATGCATCAATCGGCTTGGTTTACGGCTCATTTATAACCCTCATTGTAACAATAATTTACTTCATTCTTCGCAGGGTTGTTAATTTTGAGGATTGTATGTCCTGTATTCCCGAGGGCTTTAAGGCAATGATTCCCGCAATTATGATTCTTGCCTGCGCTTGGACTCTTAAAGCAATGACAGATAGCCTCGGTGCAAAGTATTATATCGCAGGCATCGTTGAAGCAACAGCAGGCAGCTTTGCAAAATTCCTGCCGGCAATCATCTTCCTCATTGCCGTCGGTCTTTCCTTTGCAACGGGCACATCTTGGGGAACGTTCGGTATTCTTATTCCTCTCGTTCTCAACATCTTCCCGTATGAATCGGGTGCGATTTCGGTTATCGCAATTTCAGCCTGTATGGCAGGTGCAGTTTGCGGCGACCATTGCTCACCGATTTCCGATACAACGATTATGGCATCCGCAGGTAGCCAGAGCAACCATTTGAACCATGTTTCAACTCAGCTTCCCTATGCCCTCACTGTTGCAGGTGTTTCGTTCGTCGGCTATATCCTTGCCGCTTTCATTACTCAGTGGTATATTATTCTCCCGATTATGATTGCAGTTATGATTGCAGTCCTCGCTCTTCTCAGGGCAACAATCGGTCAGAAAGAAGACGCTTAATAAAAAATTCACTCCCGTCAAATTGCTTTGGCGGGAGTGCTTTTATGTAACGCTTTAATTGCCTCGAAGCTTTAAACGCACTTCTCGGAACTTTTCGGGCAGTTCGTCTAAAGGCATATTCCTCGGTATATCGGTGGAGCTGTTTTCTTTCGCCGTTGTGTAATACCATTCCTTGAATTCGAGCGTGAGTAGCGTTTCTTCAAGCTCGTCAATCTGCTTTTGCACCGCCGCCTTTTGCTTCATAATCAGCGCAAGCCTCGGTTCAATGGTCTTGTCACCCTGCATAGCCATTTCAACGAATGACTTTATGTCCTTTAGCTGCATACCTGTTTTTTTAAGGCAGCTTATGATTTGCAGCCATTCATAGTCGCTCTCTTTAAAAACACGGATGCCGCCGCTTGAACGCTCCACAAAGGGTAGGAGTCCCTCACGGTCATAGTATCTGAGAGTCGATGGTGCAACGCCAAGCCTTTCAGCCATTTCTCCAACAGTAAAAAACATAATATACTCCAATTTAAAAAATATAATTATCCCTTGACTTAAAGTTAACTTCAACTTGTATAATGTACTTAACTAATATATCAGCTTTCGTATACGATTGCAAGAGAAAAGGAGATATGTTATGAACTATGTGACACTTTATAACGGCGTAAAAATGCCGATGCTTGGCTACGGTGTTTACCAAGTAACCAAGGAAGAATGTGAGCGCTGTGTTTCGGATGCAATAAAGGCTGGTTATCGCTCGATTGATACGGCGCAGTCATATTTTAATGAGGAGGAGGTCGGCAACGCTGTTGCAAAATGCGGTGTACCGAGGGAAGAGCTGTTTATCACAACCAAGGTTTGGATTGAGCATTACGGCTATGAACAGGCGAAAGCTTCTGTTTTAGAATCAATGAGGAAATTGCGTGTCGATTATCTTGATCTCTGCCTTTTGCATCAGCCCTTTAACGATGTTTATGGTGCTTACAGAGCGTTGGAGGATTTGTATGATGAGGGCAAAATCCGTGCAATTGGTATTTCCAATTTTTATCCTGACAGAATGATTGATATTGCTTCCTTTGCTCGGATTAAGCCAATGGTCAATCAAATCGAGGTTCATCCTCACAATCAGCAGGTCGAGAGCAAGCTTTGGCATGATAAATATGGCGTACAGGTTGAGGCGTGGGCGCCATTCGGCGAGGGCAGAGGTGGCATTTTTGAATTGCCTCAGCTAAAAGCTGTTGCGGAAAAGTACGGCAAGACCGTGGCGCAGGTTATTCTCCGTTGGCATATTCAGCGTGGAATCGTCGTTATCCCCAAATCCACACATATTGAGCGTATGGAAGAGAATTTCAATGTTTTTGATTTTGAGCTGACTGCTGATGATATGGCTGCCGTTGCCGCACTTGATAAAAAGCAAAGCTCTTTCTTCTCTCACACTGAGCCTGCAATGGTCGAATGGTTTGTGAAAATGGTTGATGAACGCAAAAAGAATAACGATTGTACAAAGGAAAATAAGGAGTGGTAAAATATGAAAAACATATTGATTTTATCGGGCAGTCCCCGTAAGAACGGGAATTCTGATATTCTCTGTGATGAGTTTATGAGGGGCGCTGTTGAAGTCGGACATAGGGTTGAAAAAATCCGTGTTGCCGAAAAGAATATCGGCTATTGCCGTGCCTGCTACGCCTGCCGTGAAACAGGCGTGTGTGTAATCAAAGACGATATGGCAGACATATTGCAAAAGATGATTGATGCCGATGTGCTTGTCCTTGCAAGCCCTGTCTATTTTTATTCGATTGATGCACAGCTTAAAGCGCTTATCGATAGAACAGTTGCCCGTTGGACTGAAGTAAAGAATAAGGATTTTTATTATATAGTAACTGCCGCTGACGGCGAAGAAGCGGCGGCAGAAACAACCGTTGCCTGCTTCCGCGGCTATGCTGATTGTGTTGACGGCGCAAAGGAAAAGGGCATCGTTTACGGTATGGGCGTTTACGAAAAAGGCGAGGTAAAAAGCACCAAAGCCATCACCGAAGCATACGAAATGGGTAAAACCGTTTAACCTCCAAACCATACCCACCGATAACCATTATCCGCTCATAATATCCGCTTGCTCTGCCGCATCGTAATTCGGCAAAAAAAAACATCGGCGAATGTGCTTGTTTGTTCTTATGCTCAATTTTTTGTAATTATTTTGCA
>CAYQRS010000059.1:0-9735 GCA_964419825.1 uncultured Eubacteriales bacterium | reverse complement strand
GGCTGTATCCATCGGCAGAATCCGTCCGGATACACAGTACGATTATAAATTTGTTTGCCTTTCACATAACACACTTCGCGGTGCAGCAGGCGGCGCAGTTCTTCTTGCTGAGCTGCTTTGCGCACAAGGTTATATGGACTGATTTTAGGAGGACCTAATACTATGAAGAAGACATTATTCACCGGTGCCGGCGTTGCAATCGTAACGCCTTTCACCGAAGATAATAAAGTCAATTATAACGAGCTGGGTCGAATTATTGACCATCAGATTGAAAACGGTACTGACGCAATCATTATTTGCGGCACAACCGGTGAGGGTTCAACTCTCACTCACGAGGAGCACGCTAAGGCGATTGAATTTGCTGTTAAGCAAACTGCAAAGCGTATCCCCGTTATCGCAGGCACAGGCAGTAACGACACCGATTATGCAGTTACTCTTTCAAACGCTGCAGAAAAAAGCGGCGTTGACGGCTTGCTCATGGTTACACCCTACTACAATAAGACCTCTCAGGAGGGACTTATCCGTCAGTATGAATACATCAATGACCGTGTAAGCACTCCGATCATCCTTTACAATGTTCCCTCAAGAACAGGTATGACAATTAAGCCCGAAACCTATGTTGAGCTTGCAAAATTCAACAATGTTGTCGCAACAAAGGAAGCAAGCGGCGATATTTCCGCTGTTGCCAAAATCAAGGCTCTCTGCGGCGATAATCTCGATATTTATTCGGGTAACGATGATCAAATCACTGCAATCATGGCTCTCGGCGGTAAGGGTGTTATCTCCGTTCTTTCCAATGTTTGCCCCAAGGTTGCTCACGATATTCCTACCCTTTACCTCAACGGTGATTACGAAGGCAGTCTGAAGCTTCAGCTTGAATGGCTTGATCTTTGCAACGATTTGTTCGTTGATGTTAACCCGATTCCCGTTAAGGAAGCTATGAATATGATTGGCTGGAATTGCGGAAGCGTTCGTATGCCTCTTGCTCCCATGGCTCCTGCCGCAAGAGAGAAGCTCCGTGCAACTCTTGACAGACACGGTCTTATTAAATAAACAAATCAGGAGCGGCGTTAGTCGCTCCGTTTTTTAAAGCAGAGGATAATATTATGATTAAAATACTTTTAAGCGGTTGCAACGGTACTATGGGCAAGGTTATCACTAACTGCGTTGCTCAGCGTGATGATTGCGAGATTGTTGCAGGCTTCGATATTAACACTACTTCCAACGGCAGTTACCCTGTTTTCGGTAACGCAGAAGAAATCAATGTTGATTGCGATGTAATTATTGATTTTTCACATCCGTCAGCCTTGGCAGGCACTTTGAAATATGCGCTTGCAAACAAAAAGCCTGCCGTTATTGCAACAACAGGCTTGAGTGATGAGCAAATCAATTCATTAAAGCTTGCTTCTTCGCAAATCCCGATTTTCTTCAGCGCAAATATGTCGCTTGGCGTTTCACTTGTCAGCGAGCTGATTAAAAAAGCCGCTTCTGTTTTAGGCAACAGCTTTGATATTGAAATTATCGAAGCGCATCACAACAAGAAGATAGATGCACCGAGCGGTACTGCCTTGATGCTTGCCGATTCGGTTTGCCAGGGTCTTGAATATAAGCCTCATTACGAATATAACCGTCAAGCGAAGCGTGAAAGAAGAAGCAAGAACGAGATTGGTATTCACGCAGTTCGTGGTGGCACAATCGTTGGTGAGCATGAAGTTATGTTTGCAGGTGAGGATGAAATTATCACAGTCAAACATTCTGCTCGCTCAAAATCTATTTTCGCAACAGGTTCAATCAATGCGGCGATTTTCCTCAACGGTAAAAAGCCCGGTATGTATTCAATGAAAGAGCTTGTAAACGAAAGCTGAATATATTGAATACATTAAATACCAAATCCCCTCACGATGCGGCAAATGCTCGCACGGAGGGGATTTTTGTTGTCTCTTTAAAATATTTCAGCTAAGATTTTTTCAGTGATGATGTTGACTTTTTCAAAATCCATCGCTTTAATATAGTGCTTCTCCATATCGTCGTGAACAAGCTTCGCCTTTTTAATCAGCTTTGCAGCTTCATCTGTAAATTCGTTAATCGCTTTTGAGTTGAATCCAAGACGCTGTTTGTATGACGAAGCTATGTCTTGATCCAAAAATCGCTTTGCGTTGATGTTTTTCTTTGCAATAGCTTTAAAGCTGCGACAGGATGTTGAAGTGAAAAATCCGATTTTTTCGTTTGGGAAGATTATGTCAAGCGGCAGACCGTTTGGGTTAATTGGATTGGGCGAAACGATTACATCGGATTTAACCGCACTTGCGCAGCGGCGCAGTTCGTTAATGAGCAGACCTGCGGTTGCATAATCATCATCGGAAATGCTGTAAATTTCGTCACAAAGAGCCGTTGCGGTATCGAAGAAAGTAACATAACCGTTTGGAGTGAGTGCGCTCAAAAAGCGTTTTTTCTCTTTCCCCTCGCCTGTTTCTTTAATATTTCTGGCAACGAAGCGTGTGGCAAAATGGTGAACCTTATCGCTGTTATAAGCGGCAAGAATTATTTTTTCGTTGTTTATCATTGCTTCCTTTGCGGCTGTGACAAATTTTAGGCTTTGCTTGTGTAAAGCTTTGTTGCAATCCGTGACCGTGATTATACTTTGGGCGTTCTTTTTCAGTTCATTTGCATCCCAACAAATGCTCATATCAACTGTTGTTTCAACTGCGCCTGGATATTTCGGCTCTAAGATGTGCGGCGAAGTTCCGTCTGCCATAAACACCTTAATTTCCGGTATAACAATGGCATCCAACGAAGCAGGATCGCTTGAACAGCGATATTCCTCTGCGCTCATTCCCCTCTTTTCCGCTTGAGCAACCACCTTTTTCATAAATGATGATTTGCCTGTTCCCGGGCCACCCTTAATAATGTAAGCCTTCCAACCGTCATGCGGATCAAAAAGTTCGTTAAATACAGATACAAAGCCCTCGTTTGAATTAGCGCCGAGGAAATATGTCAATTTTCTATCACTCAAACATATCATCTCCTAACTTTTTTCTGTAACATCCTATGTGTAAAGCAGCGTTGTTGACACTTGAATTTGCTGTAAGCAAAAACACTTTACAGATAAATTTTGTAAAGTAAACGGCTTACCAACCTCGCAAGAACTTACCTTTACATATAGTTTGTGATGAATTTTGAAAAAGTTATTGATTATTTGTTTAATTTATTATATATTTATATTACATCAAAATGTTCGGTTAATGATTTTATCTTACTTTTAAAGTAATTTGAGGTGAAGCAATGCAGTTACTTGAATCAGGTCAAATGTATCTGGAAACCATATATGTAATTCTGCAGAAGCAGGGATATGTTCGTTCAATCGATATTGCAAACCACACAGGTTATTCAAAGCCAAGTGTAAGCCGTGCAGTCAATCTTTTAAAGGATAACGGCTATATCGATATTGACGCTAACGGTCACATTTCCCTTTGCGAAAGTGGATTTAAGGTTGCCACAACAATATTCGAGCGCCATCAGACATTAACCTCAATGCTTATTGCAATCGGTGTTGATGAGGAGATTGCCTCTGCCGATGCCTGCAAGATGGAACACGTTATCAGCGAAGAAACATTTGATGCAATTAAAAATCATGTTGCAAAAATGAATAATAAATTAAATCAATCCGAACCACTCACTTGATGAATGGTTCGGATTTTGTTAGAGGTATATAAATGCTTAGCTTTATGAAAGAAAAATTTTCCTCTTGGGAAAAAATTGAGCGCAGCGGTTTGCCTGTTGTGCTTTACGGAATGGGCAACGGCGCAGATAAGGTCCTTGATGAACTCATCAGGCTCGGTATCCCCGTTAAAGGTGTCACCGCAAGCGATAGCTTTGTGAGAGGTCAGTCATTCCGTGGCTTTACCGTAAAAAAGCTCTCTGAATTTGACGGCGAATTTATCATTGCGGTTTCGTTTGCAAGCTGTATTCCGCAAGTGATTGAGCATATTTATTCGTTAACGGAAAAATACAGGGTTATTGTCCCCTGCGTTCCTGTTTGCGAGGGTGAAATTTTTAACAGAAGTTTCATTGATAAAAACGCAGAAAGCATTATGCAGGCGTATGATCTTTTCGATGATGAATCTAAGGCGATTTTTGCAGGCTGTGTCGATTTTATGTTCGGCGGCGAATTACCTTTGCTCAAAGAGATAACAAGCGAAAAAGACGAGATTTTTGGGGGATTTTTGCAGCTTGGTGCAAACGAAGTCTACCTTGACCTCGGCGCATACCGAGGAGACACAATAGAGGAGCTTTTGAAATACACCGCAGGCGCATATTCCTCGATAATCGCAGTTGAGCCTGATAAGAGAAGCTTCCGTAAGCTGAGCGAATATGCAGGCGAAATGCCGAATGTAACTCTTTGCCGTAAAGCTGTTCACAGCCAAAATGCAACGGCGTTTTTCAATTCAGCGGCAGGTCGTCAATCCGCCCTTAGCGATAACGGTGATGAGATTCAAACAACAACTATTGATGAGCTGTGTTACGAACAAGGTGTCAGCTATATCAAAATGGATGTTGAGGGTGCAGAATACGAAGCACTGTGCGGCGGCGAAAAGGTGCTTGCCGAATATAAGCCGAAGCTTAACATTGCGCTCTATCACAGAAGCGAGGATATTTTCAGGTTGCCACTCAAAATAGCGCAGATAAATCCAGATTATCAATTCCGTTTAAGGAAGCATCCGTATATCCCCTGCTGGGATATGAATTTGTACGCAAAATAATTCAGCAAAGGAGCAGCTTATGCCGATACATCCGTTTCCGCCGTTATACGATGAAAATTCCAAAATACTGATTTTAGGCAGCTTTCCGTCAATCAAATCCCGTGAGCAGATGTTCTTCTACGGTCATCCGCAAAACCGTTTTTGGAGAGTTATTTCAGCGCTTATCGGCACAAAGACTCCGCAAACGGTTGAAGAAAAAAGCGAATTACTGCACAATAGCCATATTGCGCTGTGGGATGTGATAGCCTCCTGCGACATAATCGGCAGCTCGGATAGCTCAATCAGGAACGTTGTTGCAAATGATTTGAGTGAAATATTGAACAACGCCGATATTAAGCAGATTTTCGTTAACGGAAAAACGGCTGAAAAATATTTCAATAAGTACACCCGTGATAAAATCAACAGGAATGCGGTTTGCCTGCCATCTACCTCACCTGCAAATGCGGCTTGGAGCGTGGAGCGGCTGACCGATGAATGGTCACAAATCAAGCAATATATCAATGAGGAGTAAAACGATGATTAAAAATGTTATTTTTGATTTAGGCAATGTTCTTATCGATTGCAATCCAACCGAATACATCAAAAAGCTCGGCTACAGCATGGAGCATTTTCAGCCCGCATTGGAGGCAATACTCCATGATTCGCTGTGGAGCGATTTGGATAGCGGCAAATATGAAAGCCATGAGGAAATCATCGAGCCGTATGTTGCCAAGCACAAAGAATTTGAAAAAGAGATCAGGGATTTTTTCTCTGACGGTTGGATGGATTTCTATTCCGTTTATGAAGATGCGCTCGCTTTTTACAATTCTGTTTATGAAGCAGGCTATAATATTTATATTTTGACGAATTTTTCAAAAGACGGCTTTGCCAATATCAGCGGCAGATTCGATTTTTTCAAGAAAGCGAAAGGAATTGTTGTTTCGTCGCATATTAAGGTCATTAAGCCGAATTACCGCATATATGAATACCTTTTTGAAAAATATGACCTCAAGCCGAATGAATGTGTTTTTATTGATGATTCCCCTGCCAATATCCAAGCGGCAAATGAGCTTGGTGTTCACGGAATTATCTACAAAAGCTGTGAGCAGTTGAAATCGGATTTTCAGAGAACAGTTGAAGCCGAGTGATTATTCAACTTCTTTTGAGTTGGCATAAATTGATTTCATTCTTGCATCGTCAAAGTGTTCATCCAAATCTGGTCGAACATAATCAGCAACGCAATCAAATTCAGCCTCAATTCGGGCGTTGTCAAAATCAAGCTCAGCAAGGCGGAGGGAAAAATCCTGTTCACCGTTGAGGATAACGGTGAGAGCTTAAGCGACGAAGCGCAAAAGCATTTTTTCGATAAATTCTATCAAGCGGATAGCTCCCATAAGCAGGAGGGCAACGGACTTGGTCTTGCCCTCGTTAAACGCATCGTAACGGTCCTCGGCTGCGAGGTAATCCCCGAAAACCTCTCAAACGGCGGCTGCCGCTTTACCGTCCGCCTCAATGAGAATTGATTTAAGCACAGGAGCGATATAATAAAAAGACAAAGGCTGACTGCTGATGCAGTCAGCCTTTATTATTTAACACCTGATTCAAGATTTGAAGATTTAAGAGTTCAGATCAATCCACAAAGCGGGGCGAACTGCACGGCTACCGCCGTCGACACCGGAGCCGAGCTCACCGACGTCGCCGTCATAGTCGACAATGGCGGCACGATACTGATAGATGCCAGGCGACCGCAGCCACCACCAGCAGTTGCCATTGTCGCTATTAACATACGCTCCATTGGCAACAGCGTAATCCGTAGGTTTGCACTGCCTTGTATCAGATGAATCGAAGTATTGATATGCTTGTACAATACTTAACAAAAATACTTTGTCTTGTGTATCGCTGCCAGCGGATGTATCATACTCCGGGTTTGCATCCGCCGTAACTGTTACCGTAGGTATCATTGCCTTTTCATACTCGGCAAACGCCGTGTTGATAAAATCGCCGTTTAACCACTCACGGAGTGAGCAGGTTTCCCAAGTGACATCAGAGTAACTTGTGTTATAGCGCTTACAATCAAGAGCGTATTTACTGATAAGGAGCACTTTGCTGTCAGTTACTTCAAGAACGAGCCATTCGATATCTTCCTTGCCGTTAGAGGTGTTATTATCCTGCTCATAAGCACCGAAGAAAACATAATCTCCGACCTCGGCAACTTTCAGTTCTTCTACCTTATATTTACTATAGATAGAGCTTGCTTTTTCTTCACTATCTTTATATCCGTCAAGCGCTATCAAATATTCGTACGCCTCAACATACTTTTCGTTTTCCATCAATTCAACGGCTTTATTATACTTAACATTGGGAATAATAACGTTATTCAAAATAATGCCTATAACAATTGCGACACAAATTATCGACGTTACAATCGCCGCTATTTTCTTGATTTGCTTCATTAATTTTTCTTCCGCTGCTATGATTTCCTCAATCTTCTTTTGACAAGCGCAAATCTTTTCATCGGCATCCTTCCAGCCTGAGATTGATTCAAACAATTTAATTGCAATTTGGTAATTATAGATTGAATCACCTACCATTTTACGATTGCCATGGGTAAGAATTAAGTCTTTTCTCACCTCTTCTGCCTTTTCTCTGCACTCTTTTGCCTTTTCCTTGGAATCCTTGTAATTGGAGATTTTCTCAAAGCTTGCGGCAGCCTTAAGATAATCATCCTCTGTATCGGCTGATTTCATTGCTGAAGTAGCACCACGATAAGCATTTTCGGTATTTCTGCTCTCAATGTAATCGTTATAACTGCGCAATTCATTTTTCAAAGCATCGTCGGCAAAGCGCATTGCCTTTTGGAAATTGTTTTTATTGTTAAAAGGGGTTGAACAGTTTTTAAGATTCTGACGAGAGCGCACATGGAGCTCCACCATCAGCTTGCCGAGATATGCTTCTGCACACTCCGGTTCAATATCCAAAACTTTTTCACAATATTCGTCGGCAGAATTCCAATCCTTATCCTCCAAGAACATAAAAACACGCTTCAAAAGCTGAGCTGTATTGGCGTTTCCGCCTGTAACAACGGTTTCTCTAACAACGGTTGTCGTTTTCGGCTCATCCGTTTTGGCAATCTTTTTAATGCCACGGATTAGATCCTGCATAAAGCCGAGCTTGGACATATCCTGCGCTTGAAGATGGGAGAATTCTTCAGGGAGATCATAAGGATCCATATCCTTATATGCAGGGATGAGCATTTTCTGTGCGCCGTTTTTTATTAAGGAAAGGTATCTCGCCCATTCATTTTTCACCCATACAGCGTTGAAATATTCCGGCTTCGTGCCAAGCACAACCATAACCTTTGCGCTGTTCAATGCCGCAAAGATATAAGGCTCGTAAGCTGAACCTAGCTTATCTTCAAGCGTGATACGGGCAAAAAACACCTTAAAGCCCTCTTGAGTGAGCTGATGGTACAAATCGTTCGCCAAAACGCTATCCTGCGTTCTGCGGCCGTTATTATCGCTCTCCTTGTAACAGATGAACACATCAAAAGGCTCTTCTTTTTGAGAAATCGCAAGAATACCCTTTTGAATTTCATTGATTGTGTTAGCCTCTTGCTCGTAAATGCTTTTTTGATAACCATCAGCATATTGCAAAGCGGTTTTATAGTTATCGTCATCAAACACAGAGGTGAATTGCGCCCTGTTGACCGTCGGGATACGCTTGTGAGAAGAGGGATCTTCAACATATTCAATGCCGTAACGGCAGAGAACAAGAGACCAATACGCCTCGGCATCGGTGTTATCCTCGTTCAAAATCTGCTCATAAATGCCCATTGCCTTGTCGAATTCGTTATTACGGCGAAAATGGTTGGCTCGGTCATACAAATTGGCTTTTCTTTCGTCATCAATTTTCGGCAAGGTTTGCGTCGTTCCGCAGTATTCACAGGTGGCAATACTTGCGTTGTCTTTAATTTCTAACGTGCCACCGCACATTTTACATTTGAATGTTGGCATTTGTATTTTCTCCTTGTCTAATTTGAACTGTTATTATTTGTTTTACAGTCCTTACATAAATTCCAGTTTAAATCTTTTTTTAGCAAACTTTCTTTGTATTCGCCAATTTTACAATTAGGTGAATTATATGTACTATTCAAAATTAGTTCTTTACATTCAGTCGGCAACTCAATTTTCAAATTTGAGTATTTTTCTTTTGTCAAATCCGCTTTAAATGATACAATGATTCTGCATTCATTTTCATAAGACCAAGAAAGTTTTTTCTTTTTGCAATCAATTGCATCAATAAGATTTTTAGAAAATTTTTGATTTGTTTCATCAGAACGCCTAACATAATACTTATTTTTGAATTCATTTTTTGCTTCACCATAATATACAATATCAAAAATTTCTATGTCAAAATCTTTTTTATTTAATTTTTCTTTTTCAACAAAAACATTGCCACTAAATTCGCCCAACGAAATAAATTCTGCGTTCAAAATACAATCAATAACTTTTTTATTGTAATCAATCATACAACCGTCATTGCCACTATATAATAGCCACATTGCAACACTTTCAGATTTTGAATACGATAAGCATAGAGCATATTTATAGCAAGTTTCGTCAGATTTTACAAAATTATCAGAGTCTAATTTATCATTCCAGTTTTTACCGTCGGATAAAAAAACTGCATTTGTAGTTAATATTGTTTTTACATATTTTGACTTTGAATAATATTTATAATTTTTGTGATTTTTTGCTTTTTCGGATAAATATTTTTCAAATTCATCGATAGTAGCAATATTATTATCTTTAATCTTTTTATCAGTCATCTCACTTCAACAACCTACACTTTTTATTTCTATCATCAAGCAATATAATAACTTCGTCGGCAGTCTTTTTGACTGTTTCAAGGTTGTTATCATTTACAGCAGTTGTAAGCTCTGCAAATTTAAGCGTGATTTGGCTTTCGGTGGTGGCTAAAGCCTCGTCACTCATCG